>NZ_JBEXID010000078.1:0-31277 GCF_040608395.1 Streptomyces sp. NPDC005181 | reverse complement strand
ATGACCCTCAACGAGCAGATCTCCGAGATGAACAAGCTCATCGAGGGCCGGTTTCGCGAGCACGAACTCGCCGACATCGTCCTGAGCGTCCCGGGCATCGGCACCGTGCTCGGCGCGGAATTCGTCGCCGCGGTGGGCGGCAGTCTGGATGAGCTCGACTCACCCGACGCCTTGGCGGCCTTCGGGGGCGTCGCCCCTGCACCTCGCGACTCGGGCAAGGTCAGCGGCAATCTCCACCGGCCGGCCAGCTACCACCGAAGACTTCAGCGCGTCTTCTATACGTCAGCGCTCGTGAGCGTCCGCTGCGACCCGAACTCGCGGAAGTTCTACGACCGCAAACGCGCCGAGGGCAAGAAGCATGTACAGGCTGTGCTCGCCCTCGCCCGCCGACGCGTCAACGTGCTGTGGGCCCTGATCCGTGACCGACGGTGCTATGAGGTCGCGCCCCCAGTGATGACAGCGGCTTGACAACAACATAGGAAGCGCTTCCAACGCCCGCGGCCCGCGAGTGGGAGATCTTCCGAACGGAACCGGCGGAGACCGCACTGAAGCCGGGCGATACCTGCCTGGTGGGAATCCCCGCGACCGTGGTGCACGTCCAGGCGGTCCATCGCTTCGATCCGCCCCTGGTCACCGGCATGCTGCCGCGGCCCGCGTCCTACGTCGAGGTCCTGCGGCAGGGTGATACCCATGACCCTGACCTTGAGGACCAGGGCTACACGATCGATCCGGCCGGCGGTGAACCGATACGCATCGAGCTGTTCTTCCGTCCGTACGCCTTCCTCGAACCGGGTGATGAGGTTGCCGACCGGAACGGGCGCGCCTGGCGGTTCGATGCGGCCTGGGACTGGCACCCCTTCGACGGTGGGCAGTCGGGCACTCCGGCCTGGCCTCCCATCCCGCCGCAATTCGTACGCATGCTGCGTGCCCATGTGAAACGGTTCGATGTGGCACCCGACGGTCGACTCTTCCGGAACCAGGCTGGCAACTACGTGGGACGCTGCCGCCTACGGCATCACGTGGGCGCGGGCCCGGGAGCACGCCCTGACTCGTACCGAGCAGACTTCTCGCCTGGCCAAGCGACCTTACGATCTCCGGCACGCCGGGATCCCGTTCTGGCTCTACTCCGGAGTGGACCCGGCCGAATGCGCCCGCCGCGCCGGTCAGAGCATCGAGGTTCTCTTTCGCCACTACGCCAAGTTCCTCGACGGCCTTCGAGAGTAGGCGAACCGCCTCATCGAGCAATCCATGAACGAGTGGCAGCGCGTCAGCCAAGGTGCGATGGGGACGGCGGCGGTGGCGGGGTTTGTTCACGATTCTTGACGCTCTCATGACGCTTGCGGGTAAGCCGGAATCGGTGGAGTCTCGGCGCCCGGAGGTGAGCGCCGTGCACCGCTGGCAGGAAGAAGTCAAGGACGTTCGCCTTGCGCGGGCTTGGAGAGGGAAGGTTCGTGGAGTCGAGGCCAGACGAGGTTGGCCGCATCCCGTTTCGTAGCGTCCCTGAAGCCAAGACAGCGGCCGCTGCGCAGCCGGAGTCCTGCAGGAAGGCGTCATCCACGACGTATCACGATTGCGGTTTCGGCGACACTCCGTGGCTCCGGCACGGAAAATCGATCCGGAACCAAAATTCGCGGAGTGTTGACCCGCGGACTATCCAACGGCGGTTTGCCGCGACCGCATTGTATTGTCAGTTCTCGTGGGCGCGGCATCGCGGTAGCGGCGGGGGCGACATGGCGTAGGTCCCGACGGGGGGCGGTGCATCGCATCTGTCGGATGGTCTGCGACGGTGTGCGGCGGGTAGTGCACGCGCTCATCGGCCCGCGCGGTGGTGGTCGCGACCATGCCTTTTCGGACCTGCCCGCGGGAGCCGGGGTACTGACGGGACACATAGGCCGTGGCGTGCCCGGACTTACGGTCACCGGAGTCGTCCGGGAACAATGCCCCGCCGTCGTGGGGCGCGGTCGGAAACAGGAAGGCGCTGATTCATGGCTGCCCACCGGTCCGATGAAGGGCCGCACCTTCACCCTGCCTCAAGAAGCCAAGACCCGGAACACCATCCACCGATCACGGCAAACCACCGCAGGTCGACCGGACGCGGTGGGCATGTGACCGGCCGGCCGGCGCCCGCGGTGCTGCCCCCATCGCTGCGCGCGTGGCTCGGGCTGATCGCGGCCCTCGCCGCGCTGGTGGTCGTCGTGCTCGGGGTCCTGTACGCCGGCCACAGCGAGCCCGGCAGCGTGGACGTGTGGATCCAGTCGGCGGTGGACGGTGTGCGGTCGCCGTGGCGGAACATCGCCCTGGCCATGGACTTCCTGGGGGAGCCCGTGGGAGCGGCGACGCTGGTCGTGGCCACCGTGGCGGGCTGCCTGCTGCTTCGGCGTCCTCGCACAGCGGTGCTCATCGTTGCCGGCGTCGCCATGGCCGTGGGGTCGGCGACGCTGCTGAAGTACCTGGTGGGACGCACCATCCACGGCGACAATCTGTCCTACCCGAGCGGGCACACCGCCTTCCTCACCGCGCTCGCCCTCGTGGTGGCGCTGCTCGCGACCGGCCTGCTCGGCCTCGGCAGGACGGCCGGCACGTTACTCGTCCTCGCCGCGGCGCTGGTTGCCGGCGCCGCCATGGGCTGGGCGCAGGTCGCCCTGGGCGCGCACTACCCGACCGACGTCCTCGGCGGCTGGTGCACCGCGCTGGCGGTGATACCGGCGACCGCGTGGCTGGTCGACCGGATGGCTGACCGGCTGGTCGATGGGATGGCCGACGCCGGTTGGCGGGAGCGTCGCTGACGTCACGTCACGCCCGGCGACGGAATACGGGCTTCACCGGTCGTCCGGCCAGCCAGGGGGTGGGGTCTGCGGCGTCCAGTGCCTTCCGGTACACCGCACATGCCTGGGCCACCACGTCGACGGTGTGATCGATGTCGGCGTCGCTGAGCGCGCTGCTCACCACGAACGACGGGGCCAGCACCCCGCCCGCGAGGAGCCTGCGCAGGAACAGGGTGCGGTACTGCTGCGACGGCTGCCGGTTCTCGTCGAGGGTGGCGAAGACCAGGTTGCTGGCCCGGCCTTGGACGACGATGTGGTCGCCGACGCCCATGCCGGCCGCGGCGTCGCGGACACCGGCGGCCAACCGCTCGCCGAGGGTGTGGAGCCGCGCGGTGACGCCCTCTTCGACGTAGGTGGTGAGCACGGCCATCGCGGCGGCCAGCGAGTGCGTTTCCGCACCGTGCGTGGTGGACAGCAGGAACACCCGGTCGCCGGAGTGACGCAGCCCGCCCCGCTCCATCAGATCGCGGCGCCCGGCCAGCGCGGAGATGGCGAACCCGTTGCCCAGTGCCTTGCCGAACGTGGAGAGGTCGGGGACGACGCCGTACAGGCCCTGGGCGCCCGCCTCGGACCAGCGCAGGCCGGTGATCATCTCATCGAAGATCAGTACGCAGCCGTGCCGGTCGGCCAGCTCGCGCAGGCCGGCGAGGTACCCGGGCGGCGGCTCGGTGTGACCGGCAGGTTCGAGGATCAGACAGGCGACCTCGTCCTGGTACCGGGTGAGCAGCTTTTCCGTGGCGGCCAGGTCCCCGTAAGGGAACGCCACGGTGAGTTCGGTTGTCGCCGCCGGAATACCGGCGGACATCGGTGTGGTGCCGATGAACCAGTCGTCGACGGAGAAGAACGGATGGTCGCCGCAGATGGCCACCCGCGGGCGCCCGGTGACGGCGCGGGCGAGTCGCACCGCGGCGGTGGTGACGTCGGAGCCGTTCTTCGCGAACTTCACCATCTCGGCGGTCGGCACCGTGGCCAGGAAGCGTTCCGCGGCCTCGACCTCCACGATGGACGGCCGGACGAAGTTGCTGCCGCGGTCGAGTTCCCGCCTCACCGCCTCGATCACGCGTGGGTGGGCGTGGCCGAGGCTGACCGACCGCAGGCCGGAGCCGTACTCGACGTAGCGGTTGTCGTCGATGTCCCACACGTGGGCACCGCGGCCGTGGCTGATGACCGGGGCCAGGTTCTCGGGGTACTGGTCGTCGCCCTTGGCGTAGGTGTGCGCGCCCCCGGGGATCATGGCGTGCAGCCGCTCGTTCGCCATCCGCGACCGGGGCAGGAGGAACTCTTCGGTGCCTTCGGTGTCCACGCCAACCTCAACTCTCTTTTTGCTGCAGGGCTTCGGCGAGGCTTGGCGCCTCCCGGTCCCGCTGGGACATCGATGTGACCGGTAGCGGCCAGGGGATGGCGAGCTCCGGGTCGTCGAAGGCGATCGTCACGTCCTCGGCCGGATCGTGCGGGCGGTCGATCCGGTACGAGACGTCGGCGGTTTCGGTCAGAGCCTGGAAGCCGTGCGCGCACCCCGCCGGGATGTGCAGGGTCTTCTGCGTCTCGTCGGACAGCTCGAAGAAGGCCCGGTTGCGGTAGGTCGGCGAGTCCGTCCGCAGATCTACGACGACGTCGAAGATCTTCCCGTACGAGCACCGCACCAGCTTGGCCTCGCCGGCGCCGGAGCGCAGGTGCAGGCCGCGCAGCACGCCCCGGACCGAGCGGGACAGGCTGTCCTGAACGAAGGCGTCCGGGTCGAGGCCCACCGAGCGGACCACGTCGGCGTCGAAGGTGCGGCAGAAGAAGCCGCGCTCGTCGGCGTACGGCGTCGGCTCGAACAGGTACGCGCCGGTGATCTCCGGGACTTTGGTCGCCTTCATGGAGCCTTCCGCAGGGTGTGGGCGTGGTCGGCCGCAGGGAACAGGGCCGCGGTCAAGGAGTTGAACTGGTGCTCGAGTCGCCGGGCGGCGGCCAGGTTCCGCTCGGTGAGGGTCTGCCGCAGCTCGGCCGAACGCTTCTCCAGCGCACGGAACTGCTCGAGCAGCCGGTCGGCGTCGACCTCGCGCGCCGGGTGGCAGTACGCGCCAAGGCCCATCTCCGCCATGAGCGCGTCGCTCTTCGCTGCATAGCAGAGAGCGAGCACCGGCGTACCGGTCTTCAGCGCGCAGATCAGGTTGTGGTACCGGATCGCCACCACGGTGTCGGCAGCCGCCATCTCCTTCATCAGGTCGGCCAGTGAGGACGGCTCGGCAGCGGTGACCAGCGGCGAGTGCACAGCGTCGAGGATCGCGGCGACCACCGACGCGTCGCACTCGTCACCGGTGAGCAGCCGGACAGCCCTGCCCTCCTCGACCAGCGCGCGGACGAACCGGATCGTCCCGTCGAGGTAGCGCCGGTATATCTCATAGGCCCGAGCGCGATCGTCGTTGCCGCCGTGGAAGTCCATAACGCCGACGCAGACCGGGCCCGGCGGGGCCGACGGGTCCGAGGGCGCGCTCGCCCGCGCCGACGGCAGGGCGAACGCAAGGTCCGGGTAGACCTCGTCGCGCGCGGTGTCCACGCCCATCGCCCGCATCGCGTCGCGAGACTGCGCGTCCCGGTACGACCGGTATGCGGCCAGCCGCGCCGACCAGCGCACCAGGGCCCGGGTCGGCCGGTTGCCGATCGTCGCGGCGCCTACGCTGACCAGCGCCACCCGGGTGCGCAGCAGCCGGCCGCTCGCGCAGAGCAGGAACAGCGAGTACGGGAAGCCCCACGGCCGGAGCGGCAGCGTGGCCTCCAGGACGCCCATGCCCGGGACGATCACCACGTCGTGCCGGCGCACCCAGGCAGCGGTGCGGAAGACGTCGACGAGTTTGCCCAGCCCCTTCGCCGCGATCGCGCTCGCACGCGACGCGGTCCGGTACTCCCCGCGGTACCAGTGCAGCCGCGTCGCGGGGATCCCGAACCGGGTCGTCACGGCCTCGGGCCCGCCGCACAGCGCGTCCACGACCACCTCCGGGTGTTCGGCGCGGAGGTACCCGAGCACGGCCTCCAGCGACCCGTCGTTGCCGAGGTTGCCGGAGCCGAGCAGACCGAACACCCCGACGCGCACCGGGGTTTCGTTCGCGGGCGTCATGCCTGCCTCCCCTCACGGCCGGCGACGAGGGCGTCGACGGAGACGGTGAGCCGGTCCGGGGAGACCCGGGCGCGGTCCTCGACCCGCTCGCCGGCGCCGGGCCGGACCCGGCTGGTCATCCATGCGGCCAGACGGCGGTAGCACGCGCGCCGGTCGGCCGGGGACAACGGCGCCCGCCGGATCGCCGCGACGAAGCCCCAGACGTACTCGGCGAGCAGCCGGGGCGTCGGGTGCAGCGGGCCTGCCCGGCGCGGGTCCAGGTTGATGCACCGGGAGCGCTTGGACGGGTTCGCCCGCTCGGCGCGGGTGGGATGGTCGCGGCGGAAGTACAGCAGTTCCGGCACCTGGTGGAAGGGCCCATGCAGGCCGATCTCGGCGACGAACGTGCGGTCCGCGTGGTGGTAGCTGTCCATCGGCTTCACCCGGCGCAGCACGTCGGCCCGCATCACCCCGTAGAAGTCGTCGCCACCCGGCTCGAACAACAGACTGCGGAAGCGCTCCGGCGCGTGCGGCGAGGCGGTGGCGAGCGTGTACTCGTAGGGGACCTTCACCTGGCCGTCGCAGTCGATGACCGCCTGGCCGGTGTGTGCGAGGATCATGTCTGGCCGCTCGTCCAGCGCCTGGACGCAGCGCCGCAGCAGGTCCCGGGCGTACAGGTCGTCGTGCGAGGCCCACTTGAACAGCTCGCCGCGGGACTCGGCGAGCACATGGTTGTGGTTCGGCGTGGCGCCGATGTTCCGGGGCAGCCGGAGGTACCGGATGCGCGAGTCCTTCGCGGCGTACTTGCGGCAGATGTCCTGGGTCCCGTCGGTCGAGGCGTTGTCGGAGATGACCAGCTCGAAGTCCTCGTAGGTCTGGCCGAGCAGGGCGTCGAGCGACTCGGCCAGGTACTCCTCGCCGTTGTACACGGGCAGACCGATGCTCAACCGGGGATGGGCGGTCATGACGTCCTCACTTCGCGGATCGGTTCTTGAGCGTGCTCGCGCAGGGCGGACCGCAGTTGCAGCCACCACACGGCCGAGCCGCTGACGGTCGCGGCGGCGACGCCCCAGGCCGAGCCGACCGTGCCGGCCACGGCGGCCCCGCCGAGCCCGCCGCTGACGTAGCAGGCGGAGGCGAACAGTTGGCAGCGCAGGCTGCGCCGGGCCGTGCCGAGCGCGCGCAGCCCGGCCGCCGCGCCGGTGCCGAGGCCCGTGCCCGCGACGCCGAGGGTGACCGGCACGATGAGCTCCGAGGCGGAGTGCCAGACGCCGCCGAGCACCAGCTCGCCGAGCCGGCCAGGCATCAGCAGCAGCGCCGCGCCCCAGAGCAGCGCGCCGGCGGCCTGCCCCCCGCCCAGCAGGATGCAGAACGTGCCGAGCCGGTGCGGGGCCTGCCGTAGCACCCGTGCCGCCTCCGGGACCGTGACCAGCGAAAGCCCCATGAGCACCGCCAGGAACGGGCCGAGCAGGAGCTCGGCGCCCCGCACCGCACCCACCGCGCCGATCCCGACGATCGCGCCGAGCCCGTACGCCCGCAGCTGGCTCGCGCCACTGAGGCTGACGTTCTCGACCAGATACCGGTAGCCGAGATCGCGCTGCTGGCGAAGCCACCCGCGCGCCTCGGTCATCCGGGGCCGGATGCCGGACTGGATGTAGCCGTACCCCGCCGCCACCGTGGCGGACGCGCCCCAGGCGAGCACGAAAGCGGCCACGCTGCCCACAGGAACCGCCACCACTAAGGCCGGGACGAGCGCGACACCCCACACGACGTCGTTGACGAACGCCTTCCGCCCGGCGCCGGCGGCGAAGAACGAGAACCGCCAGGCGTCCTGGAGCAGTAGCCCCGGCAACATGACACCAAGGGCGGCGAACGCGGGCCCCACGCGGCCGCCTAGGCCGAGCCCGGCCACCAGACACGCCACGCCGAGGGCCGCACCGATGCCGAGTGCGGTACCCGTCGACCGGCCCACCGCCCCGCGCCAGGACGCGTCCGGAACGCCGCTGAAGCGCACCACGAGCGGATCGGTGGCCAGCCCGCGGGAGACGTTGAGCACCACGCCGTACGTCACCCAGGCGAGGCTGAACACGCCGAACGCGGTCACCCCCAGCGAGCGGGCCACGTAGATGCCCACCACGAAGTTGCTCACGCTGGAGGCCGCCTGGTCGGCCAATCCCCAGGACAGCCGACCGACGAAGGCCCGCCTGGCGGATCCGGCCGATGCCGTCGCCTTCTCCGCCTCGATGGTCATCGGCGTCATCCCTTGATCAGCCCGGCGTCGTGCAGGGCGCCGGCCGCGGCGGCGACGGTATCGAACGGCAGCCCGGACCGCTCGGTGACGTCCAGCAGACTCTGCTCGCCGTCGGAGAGGCTGAGCACCCAGAGCATGGCCATCTGGGCCTGCTTCGCGTCGCTGCGGCCGCCGAGCGAGTCGTACAACCCGCGCCGGCCCAGCTGTGGCTCGCCGTAGGGGCTGAGGTTGACGTACTGCCGGTTGCGGTCAAGGACGGCAAATGCCTCGCGGCAGACGGCGAGAGTGTCCGCCATCGCCTCCGGGGAGACGAAGTCCAGGTTGTCCGCCGAGGTGTGGTACTCGGGGTACCCGGCGTACGGGGTCCGGCTGAGCGAGCCCACGCCGAGATCGAACCCGGGCGAGCAGAACTGCCGCTCGTCGTAGCCGTACGGAGTGAACTCGGCGACGTGGTACGGGCGTTCGGAGGCGGCAAGCACGTGCCGCATCACCCGGTCGATCTCCGCGTCGCCGCGTCTGCTCTGTTTGTACGTCAGTTGGCCCGGGTCGCCGGCGCAGGCCAGCACAAGGCCGTGCTTGACCCGTTCCACCCGCTCCGCGTTGCGGGCTAGCCAGGTGATCGCCCCGATGGTGCCGGGCGCGTAGATGAACCGGTAGGTGTAGTACGGCGTTTCCTGCGCCAGCGCCCGGGCCAGGTACGTCGCCACGGCGATGCCGGCCAGGTTGTCGTTGGCCAGCGACGGGTGGCAGACGTGGCAGGAGACGATCACCTCGTCGGTGACCTGCCCGGGGACCACGTGCTCGGCGTAGGTGAGGTGGCCGTCGGCGAGCGTGGAGTCGATGCACACCTCGTAGTCGCCCTCCGGCAGCGCGTCCAAGGTCTCCTGGGCCAGGCAGAAGCCCCACTCCGGTTTGTAGTAGCTGGTGCGGTACGGCACCCAGGCCGGGTGGTCCGGCAGGGTGTGCAGGTGCGCGCGAAGCTCGGCCAGCGGCATGGTCGCCGACACCGGCACGCTGTAGCCGAGCACGTGCAGGCTGGACGCGGCGAAGTCGACGACCCGATTGCCCGCGGTGTCGGCGACGTACGCGTCCCGGATGTTCCACTCCTGCGGCACCGTCCAGTCGAGCACTTGCGTCCCGGTCGGCACCTCGTGCACCTGCAGCGGGACGTACTCGCCGACGATCTCCAGGGTGGCGCGCACACCGTCGCCGGTGATGCTCCGGCACAGCGGGTACAACCGCTCCACCAGCGCGTGCATCTCCTCCCCGGCCGTGCTCATCGGCGCCACCGCAGGGTGTCGTCGACGGTGCCCGCGTCGGACGCCGCGCGCAGCACGGCCAGCCGGGTGAAGCGTCGCTCGAAGTCTTCCCGGGTGAGCCCGTATTTCCGGTAGTTGTCGGCGAGTTCGAGCGCGCCCTGCTTCACCGTCCACTCGCAGTCGAAGCCGGGCACCGCGGCGCGGAACCGGGAGAAGTCCACCCGGTACGACCGCGGGTCGGCGCCGTTCTCCCCGGTGATCACCACCTTGGCGCCGGATACCGCCTCGGCGACCTGCTCGGCGATCTCGGCGACGGTGACGTTGTTGATCTCGCTGCCGATGTTGAACGCCCGGTCGTGCACCGCCTCGCGCGGCGCGACCAGCGCGGCCGCGAAGGCCCGTGCGATGTCGGCGGCGTGCACCAGCGGGCGCCAGGGGGTGCCGTCGGAGAGCACGAGGACCTCGCCGGACAGGAGGGCGTGTCCCACCAGGTTGTTCAGCACGATGTCGGCGCGCAGCCGGGGTGAGTAGCCGAAGGCGGTGGCGTTGCGCATGTACACCGGGCTGAAGTCGCCGTCGGCGAGCGCGTGCAGGTCGTCCTCGACCCGCACCTTGGACTCTGCGTACGGCGTCACTGGGCGCAGCGGGGCGTCCTCGGCCACCAGGTCGTCGCCCCCGGCGGCGCCGTAGACGGAGCAGGTCGACGCGTACAGGAAGCGCCGCACTCCGGCGTCGCGGGCCAGCCGGGCCAGCCGTACGGACGCGTGGTGGTTGATGTCGTAGGTGAGGTCCGGCGCCAGCGATCCCAGCGGGTCGTTGGACAGGGCGGCCAGGTGGATCACGGCGTCCACCCCGGCCACGTGTTCGGCCGTGACGTCGCGCAGGTCCACCCGTCGTGTCGGCGGGTCGGCGGGCGGCGGGCCCAGCACGCAGTCGGCGAACAGGCCGGCGTCCAGCCCGACGACCTCGTGTCCGGCGGCCGTGAGGACCGGGGCCATCACGGTTCCCAGGTAGCCCTGGTGCCCGGTCAGTAGTACGCGCAAGGTTCATTCCTCCAGGTCGAGAGTGAGTTTGGTGACGGCGAACGCCTCGGCGTAGCGCGCGTTGCTTTCGATACCACGGATCCGGGCCAGCCCGAGGAAGGCTTCCCGGTCGTACCAGGGCCGGTGCTGCTGCGAGGGGTAGTGCTCCTGCAGCAGCCGCACCTTTTGTTCGGCGATCTCCGGCGACAGCGGCTGGTACGCCGCCGGACGGCCGAGGTCGCCGTCCCACTTGACGATCTCGTAGCCGAGCACCAGGTGGTCGCGGAACGCGGTGGTCATCAGCTTCGCCAGACCGCGGTGATCCTGGTGCGCGTCATCGGTGCGCGGGGCCAGCACGAGATCCGGCTCTGTCCCCGCGCGCAGCTCCTCGACCGCGGCCTTGGCCTCGTCCCAGCGCGCGGGCAGCCGGCCGTCCGGCAGCTTGTCCACGGTCAGCCGCAGGTCGGCACCCGGGCAGAAGGCGGCGAGCGCGGCCTGCTCCTCCTGCTCCCGCTCGCTGCCACCGCCGGAGAGCACCAGCGCGTCGACGCGGATACCCGGCCGCGCGAGGCACATCGCCAGCAGCGTGCCGCCGGCGCCGATGGCGATGTCGTCGCAGTGCGCGCCCACCGCGACGATCCGGTCCAGGCGCCCGGCCCCCAGCCGGATCACGCCCTCGCTCCGGCACCGTGCCTGCTGCCGGTCGCGCTCGCCCCCGCGCCGTCCCGTTCCCACACGGTCCACGGGCGGTCGCCTTGGGCGTAGGCAGCGTCGAGTGCGGCCCGCTCCTTCACGGTGTCGGTCGGCTTCCAGAAGCCGCGGTGCTGGTGCGCCACCAGCCGTCCGCGCTTGGCCAGTTGGGCGCAGCCGTCAGCGACCAGGTCCCCGTTCTCCGGGATGTGGTCGAAGACCTCCTGACGGAGCACGAAGTAGCCGCCGTTCTCCCACAGCGGCATGTCACTCACCGCGGTGATGCCTCCCACCAGGCCGGCCTCGCCCAGTTCCACGCAATGGAACGAGGACTGCGGCGGCACCACCATCATCGACGCACCGGCGTCGCGCCGGGCGAACCGGTCGATCATCTCCGGCAGCGGGGCATCGGTGAGCACGTCGGCGTAGTTGGCGAGGAACATCTCGTCGCCGTCCAGGTGGTGCCGCACCCGGCGCAGCCGCTCCCCGATCGGTGACTTGATGCCGGTCTGCGCGAACGTGATCGTCCAGTTGGCGATGTCGGTGGACAGCAGCTCGGCCCGCCCGCCCCGCAGCACGAAGTCGTTGGACGTCGTCTCCTCGTAGTTGAGGAAGAAGTCCTTGATGTGGTGAGCCCCGTACCCGAGACACAGGATGAACTCCGTGTGCCCGAAGTGTGCGTAGTAGCGCATGACGTGCCAGATCAGCGGCCGCGGGCCGACCATCGCCATCGGCTTGGGCGTGTCGTCGGAGGCTCCGTTGCGCATCCGCAGCCCGTAACCGCCGCAGAACAGAACAACCTTCATCGCTTGACCTCGACAATGCTCAGTTCCGGAATGGGAAAGACCAGCCGGCCGCCCCACTCGTGCACGAAGGACAGCTGCTCGGTCAGCTCGGCCCGCAGGTTCCACGGGAGGACGAGGACGTAGTCCGGTTTATCGGTGCTGATCTGCTCGGGCGGCAGGATCGGGATGCGGGTGCCCGGCGTGAACCGGCCGTGCTTGTAGGGGTTGCGGTCGACCGTGTACGCGAGCAGGTCGGGCCGGATGCCGCAGTGGTTGAGCAGGGTGTTGCCCTTGCCCGGGGCGCCGTAGCCGACGACCGTCTCGCCGCGCTCGGCCGCCTCGATGAGGAACCGCAGGAGGTCGCGGCGCACCTTGGCCACCCGAGCGGAGAACTCGGTGTACCCGGACAGCTCCTGCAGCCCGGCGGCCTTCTCCCGGTTCAGCACGTCGGCCACCCGACGGGTCGGCTCGCCGGCCACCTCGGCCGGCCGGGCCCACAGCCGGATGGATCCGCCGTGCGTGGGCAGCAACTCGACGTCCACGAGCGCGAGTCCGCCGCTCGCCAGCGCCCGGATCGCCGAGGCGACCGTGTAGTACTGGAAGTGCTCGTGGTAGATCGTGTCGTACTGGTTCTCCTCGATCAGGGTCAGCAGGTGCTGCACCTCGATGGAGACCCAGCCGTCGTCGGCGACCAGGGCGCGCAGCCCCCGGGTGAACCCGACCACGTCGGGGATGTGCGCGTACACGTTGTTGGCCACGACCAGGCCGGCCGGGCCGTGCTCGGCGCGCACGGCAACGCCGGTGTCCGGGTCCAGGAACTCCGTGAGCGTGGGCACACCCGCGTCCCGCGCCGCGGCGCCGACGTTCACCGAGGGCTCGATGCCGAGGCAGCGGATCCCGTGGTCCACCACATGCCTCAACAGGTACCCGTCGTTGCTCGCGACCTCGACTACGAAGGCGTCGGGGCCGAGACCCAGCCGCTGTACGGCGTCGGCGACGAACGTGCGCGCGTGCTCCACCCAGGAGGTCGAGTAGGAGGAGAAGTACGCGTACTCCGTGAACGTCTCCTCCGGCTTGATCAGCGGAGGGATCTGCGCGAGCCAGCAGTCCGTGCAGACCCGCAGATGCAGCGGGTACGCCGGCTCCGGCAGGTCCAGTTGGTCCGCGGCGAGAAAGCTTTCACACGGCGGTGTCGCCCCCAGATCGACGACGCTCCCCATCGCCGCTGAGCTGCAGAGTCGGCATCGTGTCATTTACTGCCTCCATCTCTGCTCGCGCGGGTGCCCCGCCGCGAGCCAGCGTTTCCGTTCCCTACCGGCGGCGCGCTGTTCCCGCCGCCGGACCGACCCGCGATCGCGGTGCGGTATCCCTCCACCAGGCGCTCCAGCCCGACGGCCGGGCTGAAGTGCTGCTCGTAACGGCGCCGGGTCGCCTGGCCCATCTCCCGGTTGCGGGCCGTCTCGGCCGTGATCCGGCGCAGGCAGGACGCGAGCGAGGCGGGCTCGCCCGGCCGGTGCAGCAGCCCGGTCACCCCGTCCTCGACGAGTTCGACGAAGGCGCCGTGACCGGCGGCGACGGCCGGGACCCCCGCCGCCATCGCCTCCACGACCACCAGGCCGAACGCCTCCAGCCACGTGGAGGGAGCCACCACGGCGATCGACCGCGCGATGGCCTGCCGGCACTCCGCCTGGTCGTACAGGCCGACGTACCGCACGTCGTCCCGGCCCGCCGCCCAGGCGGTCACCTCTCGCTCCAGCGGCCCCGCGCCGGCGACCACGAGCGGCACGCCCACACCGCCGCCGACGGCGATCTCGTCCCACGCGGCCATGAGCAGCCGCACGCCCTTGGCCTCCGCGAGCCGGCCGAGATAGAGCAGATGCTCGCCATCGCCATCTCGGCGGGCGCCCGGTTCGGGCACGAAGTTGTGCTTCACCGCCAGCCGCTCGGCCGGCATGCCGGCCCGCACCAGGACGTCGCGCTGCGCCGCGGAGATGCAGAAGAACCGCTCCACGCCGGACCACCACCGCCGTCGGTTGACCGACAGGCTGACCGCGAGCGGCACCGTAGCCAGCCGGGAGCTCCGGTAGCAGCCGTGCCGGACGGCGGGCAGCGGAGCGGACCCGACGCACTCGGTGCACGGCCGGCCGTCCCGCTGCAGCGTGCCGGGCGGGCAGACCTGGGTGTAGTTGTGCAGCGTGGCGACGGCGGGCACGCCGGCGTCGGCGCAGGCGGCCAGCACCGCCGGCGACAGAAGCGGGAAGACGTTGTGGACGTGCACCACGTCCGGCCGCTCGGTGCGAAGCCGGGCGGCGAGCTCCGCGCGGACCGCCGGGTTCCACGGCACCAGCAGCGGTACCGCGACCTTGCCCAGCAGGGATCGGGCAGCGATGTCGTCGCTGCGCCGCTCGAACACTTCGACCCGGTGGCCGGCCCCGCGCAGCAGTGCCACCTCCTGGTCGACGACCTTGTTCTCCCCGCTCGGCTGCGCCGAGGCGTAGCGGTTGTGCACCACGAGGACGTGCATGCTCAGGTCACCTCCGATCTCTGGGCCCGTCGCGGGACGCGTCGTCGAGGGACTTCGGGCGTCGAGAGGGGAGTGGCCGCGACAGGTGCCGCCAGCAGTGAAGCGGCCACCGCCAGATGCAGCAGATACGGCGAGGCGTCGCCCAGCCCGGCCTCGGTGTACGACGCGATCGCGCAGTAGCTGATCAGGAAGATCGCGCAGGCTCTCGACAGCGACGGTGGCCGCAGCAACGCGACGCCGCCCAACACGATGATGATCGCCGCCACCAAGGCGACGCCGGTCATACCCTGCTCGTTGTAAACGGCCAGCCAGCTGTTGTCGATCGGCAGCCCGCCGAACGACTTGTCGCCCACGCCCGCGCCGAACAGGTACTCCGAGGTCGTCCGGGGTGCTGTCAGCAGGGCGTGCCAGACCTTGGCCCGACCGGTGAGGCTGGTGAAGTTGTCCTGGCTCTGTCCGCGCAGGAACCACGCCTGCAGCGCGGAGGCGAACCCCACCGCGGCCACGGCGGCGCACAGCACCGCCCAGGCGAAGAACCGGCGGGCGGCGGCGCTGGTCAGGATGAGCGAGCCGATCGCCAACGCCAGCCCGATGAGCAGGCCGAGCGTGGCCGTCCGGGTATGGGTCAGCGCGAGCAGGACGAGTGACGGCACGATGACCACCGCCGCGCTGGCCTTGTCGGTCCGGCGGCCCAGAACGAGCAGCACGGTAAGCCCGATGATCACCGCGGCGTACTGTCCGATCTGCGGCGGGGTGAGCGGCCACAACGCGCCGACCAGCCGCCCGCCGTAGAGCTCGGGCATGGCCGCGCCCGGTGAGATGACCAGGCCGGCGGCCACCGACCCGAGCACCGCGAAGTACATCCGGATGTGGTGCCGGACGAACGTCAGGCCGCCGTCCCACCAGCGGCTGAGCAGCCACAGCGTGCCGACGAAGAGAGCCAGCCGGGCGCAGCGGAACAGCGCGCCGAACCCGGACTGCAGGTTCGCGCTGGAGATCACGCTCAGCACCAGCAGCAGGGTGAGCAGGAACACGAAGGCGCTGGCTCGGATGCGCAGCCGGAGATTGACTGCGAGCACCAGCGAGAACGCGGCGACCAGCGAGCCCATGGTGACCATCTGAATGAGGGAGCGGGGCAGCGGAATGATGGTCTGCGCCCCGGCGGAGCCGAGCGTGTTGAGGATCAGCAGTCCCCAGACTGTACCGACGATCTTCGGTGTGTGGTCCTTGCTCATCTCAACCACCGTCCCCTGCGCGGAAGGTGCTGCCCGCGTCCTGCTGGTACGGCGCGCCCTGCCACTGCCCGGAGTTGAGGATCCGGCTCGGGTCGTGGGCGACGAATTTCCATGGTCCGAGGTAGACGTTGTCGTGCCAGCGGTTGTGCTGCTTGCTGGTGATCGCCTCGGCCACCCGCTCGCCCTGGTACGGCGACCAGTCCGGATAGGTGCCGTAGTTGGCCAGCACTGCCATTCGGTCGCACTTCACCGTGCAGTTGACGACGGACTTGTCCAGCACGAAGCGGTTGCCGTGGATGTCCACCCGCTGGGTCTTCCACCGGCAGTCGGCGTAGAGCGGTGCGGTGGCGATCGCCGGCTGTGCGCAGCGGTCGGTGTTCTTCACCAGCAACGTGCAGTCACCGGACGAGGTGTTGGCCGGGCTGTTGCAGAACCGGTCGGCATTTTCCCACAGAGTAATCCCGGACCAGTTGTTCTCCAGCACGTTCCGATAGATCTCGATCTTGTCCGTGCGGGCTCGGATCCGTGGTTCGCCGCCGGACTCGGACAGGTAGATGGTCGCGAACGGGAAGTTGTCGCCGTGCTCGGCGTACTTGCGGGCCTCGACCCAGTTATTCCGCCGGATCGTGTTCTTCCGGATGACCGCGTTGTAGCTGGTCTCGTAGATCAGCGCGGCACCGTCGTTTTCCTCGAGCACGTTGTCCTCGATGCGGAAATCGTTGTTGTTGGTGTCCGCCCACAACCCGGTTCCGCGGTTGTCGTGCACCCAGTTGCCGCGTACGTCGGCGCCGTTGACGGCCCAGAACTTGATGCCTCCGGTGCAGCCGCAGCCCTTCCGCCGCTGCTCCCAGTCGTCGGTGTTGTTGCCCACGATCTCGTTGCCCTCGACCACCAGGCCGCTGATACGGCCGGTGCCCTTGTACGCGTTCATGCCGTACTGACCGTTGTCGCGCAGGCAGCTGGCGCGGACCCGCTGGCGGGCACCGGCCATCAGCCCGGCGCCGGAGTTGTGCTGGATCGTCGCGTGCTCGATCACCCACTCGTCGGCCGAGTCATGGTTGACCACGCCCTCGTCGCGCGGCGCCACGAAACGTTGCACGGTCAGGTAGCGGATGGTGACGTTGCGGGCGGTACCGCCGAACGCGTACTGGTTCTTCTTCTGGCCGTCGAGCACCGCGCCCGGCGCACCGAGGTAACGGTTCCCCTCCTTGGGGATGACCTGGGCGTAGCGGTCCGGGTCGAGCCTGTGCTTGCCCGGTCGAAGCCAGAACGTGGTGTTCGGGGGGCTGCTCTTGGTCTTCGCTGCCAGGTCACCGACCACCGCGGGGTCGACGGTCACCGCGCCCGCCGGCGCCTTCGCCGGCCCGGCCGCGGGCTTGGCGCACACCCGGGCCACGGGCGTGGATGGCGCAGCGCCCGGCATTGCCCGGGCGCCCGGCGTGCTCTCACAGCCGGTCGCCGCCAGTAGGGCCAGCGTCAGCGGTACCGCCGCCAACGCCCAGTGCTGCCTCTTGATCTCCATGCGCCCCCCTAGCCGCGGAACCTGAGTACGGTGGTGAACCCCTCCGCGCCGTCGGCGAAGCCGCTGCCGACCAGCGTTGTGGTGGGTTCCTTGCGCCCGAAGCCGGCGGAGTACCAGCCCAGCGGCGGGTCACTCTCGCCGCGATGCGCCCGCCAGCACAGCTGCCCGGGCAGGTCGAGCGCCGCGGAGCGGTCCTCGCCGTCCCGGGTCCAGGTGAGCACTGCCCGGTTCCCCACCAGGTCCGCGGCGATCGCCGGGCCGAGGTGGAACGCCAGGTGCACGGCCCGGCGCGGGCCGCGCACCTCGTCAACCACCCTCAGCTCCTGGCTCGCGGCCGTTAGATCCACCCGGCGGCGGTGCACGGAGCGCTGGTAACCGTCGTGCTCGGCGCACCATCGGGCCGTCCCCCCATCGGAGGCGCCGGATGTGTCCGCGACCAGGATGTTGCTGCGGGCATGCCGGGTCCACAGGAACGGGCCGCCGGAGACGGACTGGTCACCGCCATCCAGTTGCAGGGTGTTGTGGCCGAGGGTCGACCGGAAGTACTGCCGCCACTCGGGCTGCCCGTGGTAGCAGTACGTCCCCGGGTCGGCGAGCACGTCGACACCGTCGTGCCGGACCTCCACGGACAACGCGTCCGCGTGGCCATGCGCGGCGATGGAGAGGAAGCCGTGCGGACCACCGTCGCAGCGGCACCAGATCTCCGCCGGACCGCGCAGGATGGTCATGCCCGCATCAGCGAAATGGGCCGGTCGGCTTGCCGGGCGGGTCACGGCCGGTACAGCGGGCCGGATGAGCGCGGCCAGCAGCGGGGTGCGCACATCGGTGCCGGTCACCGCCGGCCACCAGGCGAGCCGACCGAACACGGCGTTCCCGGTGGCCAGCAGCGAGGCCCAGCGGTCGGTGCCCGCGCCGTCCACGACCAGCCCGTGCCCGTCGTCCGCGTCCCCCTGGCGCGGCGGCCGCAACCGGCTGTCCACGATGGCCGCGAGCGCGTCCGTCATCCGCAGCAGCACCAGCCGGATCGACGCGGGGACCGGCACGCCGGCGGCATCCGCCTCGGCCACCGCGGCCAGGCCGAGCTCCAGCACCAGCCCGTGATACTCGGTGGCCAGCTCGCGGTTGAGGCCCGAGTCGAAGGTGTTGCCTCGCAGATGCCGCTCCAGCGACCGCAGCGCGTGGGCTCGCCAACGCGCCGAGGAGGGGAACCACCCGAACGCGCAGGCTGCGGCGAACTGCCCGGCGGCCTCGGCGATGACGTGGTTGTTCGCCGAAGACCCCCGGCTGGGGAAGGCGGCCAGCCAGCGCTGGTGGTGCCAGATCTGGTTCACCGCCACCGGGTTGCCCTCGAACAGCCCGGCCGCGCCCGGCCAGCCGTCGAGCAGCCGGCGAATCCACACCCAGGACAGCAGCCGGATGCCCAGCTCGATGCCGCTGATCCAGTGCACCCCGCGCAGCGGTGGATTGGCCGCCCACCACGACCGCAGGTGCGCGGCCACTCGCTCGGCGTACCGCTCGTCCCCGGTGATCGCGTAGGCGGCGGCGAGCACGGTGAGGTACTGATGCCGGGACAGCTCCCAGATCTGCTTGATGTCCCCGACCGCGTCCTCGTTCCGGTACGGCACGTCGAAGGCGTAGCCCCACGGAGCCCGGCGCCCGGTCTTCGGGTCGCACCACCAGTCCGGGTCGGCCAGGTCGTCGCGGACCACCCCGAAATACTCGGCGTGCCCGTACATCAGCCGGTCCGCCTCGGCGATGAGCCGTTTCGCCGCGTCCGGAGGCACTGCGGCGATCGTCCCGGCAGGCAGGACCGCGGTGAACCGGGCGCCCGTCACGCTCGGGCAGTCCGGCCGGGCCGACCGCCACCGCCGTCTGCGCACTGCGTCGCCCACTCGGCCGCCGACCTCCTGCGGCCCCATCCGGGAAAGGCGCCGCAGGTACCAGCCCGCGCTCGTGGTCATCGCGGCCTCTCCAACGTCACCGGCGCGCCGGCGGCCAGGCCGGCCTGCACGGCGAGGGTGGCCGCTGTGGTGGCGGCCAGCGACTCCAGCGGCACCGGCATCGGCCCGCCGGTCCGCACGGCCTTGATGAACGCGGCCAGCTCGGCGGACTGGCCCTTGTCCCGGGCCTTGGGCAGCCGCGAACTGACCCACCGCTTGCGGCCGTACACGGAGGCACGGACGAAGTCGTCGAGCCGCAGCACTTTGTTGTACGCGACGAGGTCCAGCGTCTCCTTGGGGAAGCTGGGCGCGCCGGTGGTGACGTAGCTGATGGTGGCGGTGGACCCGTCCGGGTAGTGCAGCACGACCTGCAGGTCCTCGTTGCCGGACGTGGCGACCGCGTACACCGAGACCGGGTCGGCCCCGAGCAGCCAGCTCGCCGTGTCGATGAAGTGTCCGCCCTCACCGGCGAAGCGCGAGCCCTCGGTGCCCTGTTGGAGGTACCAGCTGCCGTGCTTCAGCCGGCCCGCGTTGACCAGGTAGCGGAGGCTCGCCGGACCGGTCCGGGCGCCGAACCGCTTCCTGGCCTCCTGCAACAGCGGCGCGAACCGACGGTTGAAGCCCACCTGCAGCCGGTCGTTGCCGGACTCCTCCACCGCCGCGAGCACACCGGCCAGCTCGTCCTCGGTGAGCGCCAACGGCTTCTCCACGAACACCGTCTTGCCGGCCAGCAGCGCCCTTCGGGTCAGTTCGGCGTGCGAGCTGTGCCGGGTGACGACGAACACCGCGTCGATGGACTTGTCGCCGAGCACGGCGTCGAGATCGGTGGTCGCCTCGGCGAAGCCGAACTTCCGCTTCGCGTTGGCCGCGGACAGCGCCGTCGTGGTGACGACCGTGGACAACTCGACACCGTCGCGTTGTGCCAGGTGCGGCAGCAGCATCGACGTCGCGTAGTTTCCCGCGCCGACGAACGCGAGGCGCACCGGCGTCTTGGCGGACCGGGCTGGGGTGGGCGCTCCGCCGCTGCGTCGCACCGCGGGCACGGCCACCGCCGGGGCCTCCGGTTCCCCCGCGTGTTCGGGGTACCGGAACAGCACAGCCACGGCCTTGAGGTCGCAGTCCTTCAGGCGCTGGTACGTCTCGACGGCGTCATCGAAGTCGGCGATGTGGGAGACCAGGGGCTCCACGTCGACGCGGCCGCGGGCGAGGAGATCGAGGAAGCCCGCCAGGTTGCGGCGCTCGGTCCAGCGCACGTAGCCGATCGGGTAGTCCCGCCCCTCGAGCTCGTACTCCGGGTCGTAGCGCCCGGGGCCGTAACTGCGGGAGAACCGGACGTCGAGCTCCTTCTCGTAGTACGCGTTCCACGGCAGGTCCAGGCGGCACTTGCCGATGTCGACGACCCGGCCGCGGTCCCGGCAGAGCCGCGCGGCCAGCTCGACGGGCTGGTTGCTGCCGCCGCCGGCGGCCAGGTACACCTGGTCCACGCCGTGGCCGCCGGTGAGTTCGGCGACGGAGTTCTCCACGGCCGCGGAGGAGGGATCGCCGCAGGCCGCGGCGCCCAGGCGCTCGGCGAGCTCGCAGCGCGCCGGGTCCGGGTCGACCCCGACGACGCGGACGCCCGAGGCGGTGAGGAGCTGCACGACCAACTGCCCGATCAGCCCGAGGCCGATGACCAGCGCCACGTCGCCGAGTTGCGGCTCGCCGCGGCGGACGCCCTGCATCGCGATCGACCCGACGGTGCCGAAGGCCGCGTGGCGCGGCGCGAGGCCGTCCGGCACCGGGGCGTAGAGGTTCTTCGGCACCCAGTTCAGCTCGGCGTGCAGCGCGTGCTCGTTGCCGGCGCAGGCCACGAGGTCGCCGACCTTCACGTCGTCGATCCCGGTGCCGACCTGCTCGACCACCCCGCACAGCGAGTAGCCGAGCGGCGTGTAGGAGTCCAGCTTGCCCATCACCTTGCGGTAGGTGGCGGGCACCCCGTTGGTGGCCACGCTCTGCATGACCTTGGCGACCTGGTCCGGACGGGAACGGGCCTTGCCCACCATCGACATGCCGGCCTCGGACACCTTCATGAGCTCGGTCCCGGTGGAGATCAGCGAGTAGGCGCTCCGGACGAGCACACCGCCCGGCTTGCACCCCGGCACCGGCACGTCGAGCACCGCCAACTCACCGCTCTTGTAGTTCTGCACAACCTGTTTCACCGAAGTCCTCTTGTCTCTACTGTCTCTACGCGTTCACGGGAGAGTGCTGGCCGGCCCCGGAGGTCGCGCCGCGATACCAGTACTCCAGGGTCAGCACATGCCACAGATGCTTGGAGAAGTCCCGCTGCCCGGCGGCGTCCTCGGCGACCATGCGCGCCAGCGCCTCGCGGCGCAGGAACCCGGAATTGACGAGCACGCCGTCGTGCACCACCTCGCGCACCAGCGGTGCCAGATCCCGGCTCATCCAGGCGCGCAGCGGGGCGCTGAACAGACCCTTCGGCCGGTACACGATCTCCCGGGGCAGAATCGAGGTGGCCGCCTCCTTGAGGACGGCCTTGCCCTGCCGTCCGACGATCTTGCGATCGCCGGGCACGGCGAACGCCGCCTTGACCACCTCGACGTCCACGTACGGCACCCGCACCTCGGTCGACGCGGCCATGCTCGACCGGTCCGTGTAGGCGAGGTTCAGGCCCGGCAGGAACATCCGGGCGTCGCCCAGGCACATGCGGTTGACGAAGTCGTCGAGGTCGTTGTCCTGGTAGATGTCCGCATGCTCGGTCAGCACGTCCTCGACCGTCCCGGCCAAGTCCGGATTGACCAGGGCGAGCAGCTCGTCCTGGTCGTACATGGTGTAGCTGCGCCGGAACGCGGTCTCCTCCGGCAGGTCGGCGAAGGAGAGGAACCGCTTCGCGAAGCGCACCGACCGGTACCCCCGGCGGGCCGTGGCGACCGGCAGCCGGTCCACGGCCCTGGACACCCCGCGCCGCAGGGGTCGCGGGATGCGCTGGTAGCGCAGCGCAAGCAGGTTGGCCAGGTGCTTGCGGTAACCGGCGAACAGCTCGTCGGCACCCATCCCCGAGAGCATCACCTTGACCCCGGCCTCTCGTGCGGCCGAGCAGATCAGGAACGTGTTGATCGCGGCGGGGTCGCCGATCGGCTCGTCCAGATGGTGCGTCATCTGCGGCAGCAGGTCGAGCACATTCGGAGCGATCTCGATCTCATGCAGGTCGACGCCGAACTGCTCGGCCACCTGCCGGGCATAGCGCAGGTCGTCCGGCATCGCCTCGAACTTGGCGTCCTCGGCGCGGAACCCGATCGTGTAAGCGGAGATCCCGGGGCGGTCGCGGGCCGCCAGTGCGGTCAGGTAGCTGGAGTCAAGACCGCCGGAGAGGAAGGTCGCCACCGGTACGTCGGAGAGCAGGTGGCGCCGAGTCGACTCCTCGACGATGACAGCCAGGTCCGGCTGTTCGCCGCTGAGGGCCCGCTCCCGGCCCTCGGTGGCGATGTCCCTCAGATGCCAGTACCGGCCGAGCTCCACCCGGCCGTCGGGCCGGCACCGGAGCCAGCTCCCCGGCGGCAGCTTCTCCGCTTCGCGGAACGCACACCGTGAGTCCGGCACCCAGTAGTACAGCAGTGAGGCCACCAGCGCCGCATGGTCCACCTGCAGCGACCTACCGGTCACGGCGGCGAGCGCCTTGAGCTCGGAGGCGAACACCAGCCCCTCGCCGCGCCGGAGCAGGAACAGCGGCTTGATGCCGAGCTGGTCGCGGGCGAGCACCAGTTCACCGGTGCGCTCGTCGAAGATCCCGAACGCGAACATGCCGCGCAGCCGGGGCAGGCAGTCCGTGCCCCAGCGCCGCCAGGCCTCCAGCAGCACCTCGGTGTCGGAGGTACCGCGGAAGCGCACCCCAGCGGCTGCCAGCTCGGCACGCAGCTCGGGCGCGTTGTACAGCTCGCCGTTGTACGTCAGGACGAGGCCGCCCGAGACCATCGGCTGGGCGCCGGTCTCTGACAGGTCGATGATGGCCAGCCGGCGGTGCCCGAGGTGCACTTCGCCGTCACCGACGGGGTGGCTGTACCGGCCCGCTCCGTCCGGACCGCGGTGGGCGAGGGTCTTGGTGAGCCGGTCGGCCACGACCTTCCCGTCCGGCCATCGGTAAGTACCCGCGATGCCACACATGTCTACCGCGCCTCCTGGTCGTTGTCCGGGACCCGTGCCGCCAACATCGGCGGCCGCTCAGGCCGCCGTCGGCCCGTCCCGTTCTGTCGGGCCAGCCGCTCGTTCTGGCCGCGCAGCGCGGTGTGCAGCCCATCCCACAGCGTGCCGTCGGTCCGGTCACGCGGATCGGGGTCGATCAGCACCACACCGATCACCGGAATGCGCTGGTCCGCGAGCTGCCGCGCCACGGTGTGCAGCCATGCGGCGCTGCTGTGCCTGGCACGCACGACGAGCACGGTCTGCGTGCCGAGGTACTGGAGGTCGGCCCACGCCGCGCCGGGCGCCACCGAGCCGACGCCGAGCCGGCGTTCCTGATGCGACACGGCCGCGGCACGCTTGCCGCTGACCACCGTCGGATCTCCCGGCTTCGGGCGGCGCTTGGCGAGCTGCGGGCCGGGCAGACCATCGATGATGACCACTGGTCCATCCGCCACCAGTGCCCTGGCGAGGTCCAGCGCGATCACGCTCGTGCTGCGCGCACAGCCCAGTTCCAGCAGCGACACCGGTTCCGCGGAGCCGCGCACGGTGCGGGCCAGTGACGCGGTGAGCCGTTCGCGTGCCGCCCGGATCCGTCGGCGCTGCCACAGCCTGCCCGACCGGCGGGGCAGCTCCGCGATGACCGAGGCGCCCAGGTTCGCCGCGATCTCCCTGCGCAGCACGGGGCGGTCCGCCACCACCGTGCCGACCGCGGCCATCGCGAGCCCGAGGACGAGCCCGAGGACGAGCCCGATCGCGGCGTTGGTGGCAGCGGCCCTGGGCAGGGACTGCCGCACCGCGCGCGGTGCGTCCACGATCTGTGTGCCGGCGATGAGCTGGGGCGTGCCGATGCGTGCCTCCGCGGCGCGCTGGCCGAAATCGGTGATCCGTGAAGTGAGTTCGGCCCGGCGGGAGAAGAGCGACTCCAGGTCGGACGACGCCGTCGGCCCACTCTCCGGCGATCCGTTTCCGATGGCCTTGTTGACCTTGGCGAGATCGTCCCGCATTCGGTCACGCTGGTCGAGCAGGGCCTTGGACTCGGCGTTCGCGGCTTCCTGTATCCGCCTCACATGGTCCGCGACGAACGCATCGGCCAGCGCCTTGGCGCGGGTCACCGCTTCCGCGTCGCTGTCACCTGTCACAGTGATCTGCAGCAGGTTGTTGGTCAAGCCGATGGCCCCGTAGTCCTGCATGAAGTTCTCTGGTTTTTCCGGGGAGTTGAGGGACTTCAGGGCCTTATCGGCGATCCGAGTGGTTTGCAGCACCGCGACGTCGGTGCGGATCAGCGTTCCGGGGTCGTTCGGCTGGTCCTCCTGATGCGCGACCAGTACCTTGGTCACCGCGGTCGGCGGCGATGGCAGCAGGACCGCCACCGCGGAGCCGACGAGCAGTCCCAGCAGCGCCATGGAGCACCAGAGGCGGCGCCGCCTCCGCACCGCCACCACCAGCGCCTGCAGGTCCAGCAGCGGAGCGGCGGCAGACGACTCCGAAGATGTACTCGTCGTCACCTTGAACCTCCCGTTGCGTCGCCAATCGCGAGCGCCGGCACGGCGGCATCCCATGGATGGCCGGCGGACCGCGTCGAACTGACCCGGACCGTGCCGGCGAGGACGATGCCGACGATCTCGTGCTCGGCGTCCGCACACGCCTGGGCGATGCCGGCGAGCTCCCCTGCGGTCCAGCTGCCTGCGCTGAGCACGATCAGGACGCCGGACTCGTTGTCGCGGTCCGGGACCATCGGCTGGGACACCGAAACCCCCACCACCTGCAGCATGGGGTATCCCCTGCTCGAAGAGCTTGGGGAAGGATCGCTCTCGGCCTCGGCGACGAGCTGCCCGGCGGCCAGGCGGGCGATCTCGTCGCCGTCCGGGACGACAACCAGCAGCCGCCGGGGGGCCGGCAGCTGGTCCCGGAGGCGGGCGCACACCCGCCGGTAGCGGATCTGCCTGCTGGCCTCGTCGCCGGACGTCTGCGGGGTCGGTAGGTCCCACCGGATGTCGACGCCCAGCAGCCGGCGGATCCGGGCCCGCGGGCCACGGTCTTCCGGTCGGTGCGCGGGCCGTTCACCGGGTACGTCGACGGCACCCAGCAGCGCCGAGCCCAGCGCCGCGGCGATCTCCGGTTCGGTGCGCAATCGGCGATTCATCCGTGCGGCGGTGAGATGGCCGATGACCGCGACCAGGAAGAATAGCAGCGCCCCGGCGACGATGAGCTGCATCCGCGTCGGCGGCGCCTCGCCGGTCGGCCGGGCCGCCGGTCCCATGACGACCATGTTGACCTTGGTGGCGGCCGGGTCGGTCTGATCCAGCTTGTTCACGGCCCCCTGCAGCGAGGTGCGCAGCTTCTCGAGCTCGGTGCGGGTCTGCACGCTCTTCACGGTCTGCCCCGGATCGGCCGCATTGGCCAGGTCGGTGATGCGGCGATTGGTCTCCGCCACCTGCTTCCGCAGCGCCTCGGTCCCCGACGTCGCGTCGGAGTCGGTGCTGCCGCCTGCGATCCGCGCGGCGTAGCTGACGAACTGCTGGGCCATCCGGTCGGAGAGCTGCTGCGCGCGCTCGGGGGTGTCGGCCGTGCCCGAGATCTTGATGATGTTCCCGTCAGCGGCCTTGGCGCTCACTCGGTCCCGCAGGTCGGCGCCGCTGACGCCCTGCCAGCCGAGCGTGGCGGCCGCGCGGTCGGCCACCGAGGAACTGGTCGCGATGTCCACCTGGGTCAGCAGCTGGCGCTCTTCCCACTGCCCAGGCAACAGTACCGATGCCGACGCCGTGTAGCGCGGCGGAAACAGCAGCACCGAGGCGCCGTAGCCGAGGAGCGCGCCCACCACGGTGAGGACGGCGAGAAGCCGCCAGCGCCGACGGAGAATCCGCCCGATGGTGACCAGGCGGATCGTGTCATCGTTCAACGCCGCGTCCTCTTCCCTGTTCGGACCGTCTTGCCCGCGGACACCGGAGTGTGGTCACCGCAGGCAGCGGCGTAGGCGGCGAGCAGCGACGCTTGCGAGTTCCGCCAGGAAAGCGGTCCGCCGACCCGCTCCTGGCCGATCTTTCCCATCCGGGCCCGCTTCTCCGGATCGTCAAGGAGCAGCGCGATGAGCTCAGCGAATGCAGCTTCGTCGTTGGCGGGCGCGTAGACGGCGGCGTCACCGGCGGAGACTCGCGCCTCCCGGAGGTCGAACGAGACGATCGGCCGGCTCATGGCCATGTACTCCAGGACCTTGTTCATGGTCGATACGTCGTTGAGCGGATTGTGCGGGTCGGGGGAAAGGCACACGTCCGCGGTGGACAGGTAGCGCACCAGGTCGGCGTCCGGAATGCGCCCGGTGAACTGCACCTGCTCGGCGAGCCCGAGGCGCCGGGACAGCTCCACCATCGCGTCGAAGGTGTCGCCGGCGCCGACGAACACCGCATGCCAGTCGGTCCTCCCGAACTCGTCACGCAGCTTCGCGAGGGCCCGCAAGGCGTAGTCGACGCCGTCCTGAGGGCCCATGACGCCGAGGTAGCACAGCAGATGAGGCTTGCCGCGCTTCAACTCCGGCTCGGGCGGCACCAGTTGGAACCGCTCGACTGCGGGCGCGCTACGTACCACGAAGACGTCCTCAGGGCGTCGACCGCCACGGCGCATCGCGACGTCCCGGTAGCTCTCGTTCGTGGCGAGCACGACGTCCGCGGCCCGGTAGGTCAGCCGTTCCAGCGCGCACACGGCGCGATAGAGCAGATCCTCGCCGCGGCCGAACCGGGAGAGGTACAGCTCGGGTACCAGGTCGTGCTGGTCGAAGACGAACCGCGCACCGCGCCGCTTCAGCCACAGCGCGGGTAGGAACAGCAGGTCCGGCGGGTTGCAGGCGTGCACCACGTCGACCGGGCCGACCTTGCGGGCCAGCCGGACCGTGTGCCACAACGCCGTTCCGTACTCCCGCAGGTAGCCGGCCGGCCCTCCGGTGGCCGCGCGCAACGGGTAGCGGTGGATCCGCACCCCGTCGATCTCCGCCTCCGGCTCCGTGTCCCGCTTACTCCCCTGGGGACAAATGACGTGCACCTTCCAGCCCGCGTCGCGCAGTGTCGTGCACTCCTGCCACACCCGCCGGTCGAACGGCACCGACAGGTTCTCCACCAGGATCAGCGCGCGCCGGTCCGCCCGGTCGCCGCTGGTCGTGTTACCAAGCAAGGCCCACGTACCCCGGTTCGGCCCGGCGCGTCTCGGCGTCGGGAAGGTGGATGAGGTCGACAATCACCGGGCCGTCGGCGCCATGGGGCAGCGCCGACAGCACGGCCGGATCCCTGGTCCCGACGAGGCACACCTCGGCGTGCTCGAGCACCTCGTCGACGGAATCCGCGAGCAGCTGCGCGAGGTGCGGCAGCCGGGTCTCGATGTACTCGCGGTTCGCGCCGAGCAGCCGGGAGAGGCTCACGTTGGCGTCGTAGATCCGCAGGTCGTACCCCTTGCCGAAGAGCCGCTCCGCCAGCTCGACGAGCGGGCTCTCGCGGAGGTCGTCGGTGCCGGGTTTGAAGGACAACCCGAACAGGCCCACCTTGCGCTTGCCGGTGCGCTCGACCATCTCCACCGCGCGCTGCAGATGGTCGGAGTTGGAGGGCAGCACGTGGGCGAGGATGGGCACCGATACGTTGGCCCGCTGCGCCGTGTGGACCAGGCTGCGCAGGTCCTTGGGCAGGCAGGAGCCGCCGAAGGCGAAGCCGGGCCGTAGGTAGGCGGGGCTGATGTTCAGCTTGCGGTCGGCCAGGAACACGTCCATCACCTGGTGCGAGTCCACCCCGAGCGCCTGGCACACCGCGCCCAGCTCGTTCGCGAAGCCGATCTTGAGGCCGTGGAATGCGTTGTCCGCGTATTTGATCGCCTCGGCCGTCGGGACCTGTACCCGGAACACCTCGCCGGCTAGGCCGTCGTACAGCGCCAACACCGCATCGCCGCTTGCCGGGTCGAGCTCGCCGATTACGGTCTTGGGCGGGTCGAAGAAGTCCTGCACGCTCGTGCCCTCGCGCAGGAACTCCGGGTTGACCGCGACCCCGATGTCCACCCCGGCCGTGCCGCCGACGTACTTCTCCAGGATCGGTACCAGCAGGTTCAGGCAGGTGCCCGGGAGCATGGTGCTGCGGAACACGACGGTGTGCCGCCCACTCCGCTCGGCCAGCGCGGCGCCGATCTGCTCGGTGACCCGCTCCAAGTACGTGGTGCACAGGCTCCCGTTGGGCTCCGACGGCGTGCCCACGCAGACCAGCGACACCTCGCTGCCCATGATCGCCTCACGGACGTCGCCGGTAGCGCGCAACGCTCCGGTCCGCACGACCTCGGCGATGAGCTCGCCGATACGCTCCTCGACCACCGGGGCCTTGCCGTCGTTGACCAGGTCGACCTTCACCTGGTTCACGTCCACCCCGATGACCTCGTGACCCATGCTGGCCAGGCACGCGGCCGACACACAGCCCACGTAACCGAGCCCGAAAACGCTGACTCTCATGACCCGTTCCTCTCCCCAGGCAGGCACTCCCGGCCTGCGGTCCGGGCGCCGGCCGGATGGCGACCCCCGCGCATCAGTAGGCCCCCTGCCCGTAGAGCACCGCACGCAGCGTCTTCCACAAGATCACTGTGTCCAGGGCGAGCGACCAGTCCTCCACGTACCGCAGATCCAGCCTGACCGCCTCCTCCCACGACAGATCGCTGCGTCCGCTGATCTGCCACAGGCCGGTCAGCCCGGGCTTGACCAGCAGCCGCCGCCGGATGTCCGGGCCGTACGCAGCGGACTCCTCCGGCAACGGAGGCCGCGGACCGACGAGCGACATCGATCCGGTGAGCACGTTGAAAAGCTGCGGGAGCTCGTCCATCGAGTACCGGCGCAGCACCGCTCCCACCCGGGTCACCCGCGGATCCCGGCGGAGCTTGAACAGCAGGCCGGCGCCCTCGTCGCGGTCGGCCAGCTCGGCACGTGCCCCGTCAGCCCCGGCGACCATGGTGCGGAACTTGAGAATGGTGAACTCGCGGCCGTCCTTGCCGACCCTGCGCTGGCGGTAGAACACCCCACCCCGACTGTCCACCAGCACGAGCAGCCCGACGAACACCATCAGCGGCGCGAAAAGGATCAGCAGGATCGCCGCGCCCATCCGGTCGACGACCCCTTTGACCGCCCGGCGGCCCCCGGTGAAGGTCGGCATGCTGACCCGCAGCAGCGGGATCCCGAGCAACGCGTCGATGCGCAGCCGCGGGCCGGCCACCTCCATCAGCACGGGGGCCACGACCATCTCGGCGTCGCTGCCTTCGAGGTTCCAAGCAAGCCGCTGCAGCCGGTCCGGTGACCAGTGCGGGTCCGGTGTGACCGCGACGACACGGTAGCCGTCGCGGTGGACGTGGCCCGCGACATCCGCCAGTCGGCCGACGACCGGCACTCCGTCCAGTTGGTCACCGTCGAGCCCGAGACCGTCCGTCGTGCACGCCGCATCCACCCGCCAGCCGAGGTGCGGGAACTTGCGGGTTCGGGTGACCAGGTCGCTGACGGTGGCCAGGCTCCCGGCAGCGAGCACCGGTCGCAGGCACCGTCCTTCCTTCCGCTGTTTGTGCAGCCAGAGGCGCAGCAGATACCGCTCCGTCATGGTGATGAGCGCGATCGCGGGGATCGCGACGAAGATCCAGAGCTTGATGTTGCGCGAGGTGAGGGCGATCCCGCCGAGCGCCAGTACGACGGTTGCCGCGAACAGTGAGCGTCCGAGCCGGCGGAATTCCTCGGCGCCCTGGCCGAGTACGGCCGGAGCCCACGACCGGCTCACCGCAAGCGCCCCCAGCACCAGCAGCTCGGTGCCGAATGCGAGAATTCCCCACTTCTCATGCCAGTTGGCCGCGTCCCGGACCCCGAAGAAGTTGCCGATGGCCGCCACCACGAAGGCGGTGGCCACGGTATCGCTGGTGATCACGGCACGGCGGTACCGCTGCTCCCATTCGATAGCGTGCTGTCTGATCGCGCCGTTCGCCAGACGCTCGCGCGCCGACGAAAACGGGCTGACTAGTCCCCCTTGCCGCACAGAACCCTCCAGGTCACCAGTGGCTCGACGTGCTCGCCCAACGCTGTTCCTCCTCCCGGGAGGCCCACGCCCCCGCACTGTTCCTCCCCTCGGGAGGCCCATGCCCCCCGCACTGTTCCTCCCCTCGGGAGGCCCCCGCCGGCCGCATGACATCCCGGCTAGGCCCGGACCGTGCGGCCCGAGCATTGATCGGTCCCGGCGTGACGCCGAGAACGCACACTTTGGCCTGATTGCCTGATTTGCGGTAGATGTCTCGATACCTGTTACGAAATGCAGACATTTCCGTCACACACGCATGCATTTGGCACGCATTCAACTACCCGGGTGCCCGTCAATCACTGACCACTGCATCCACCCGTTCGATACCGGCACACCCGGCACAGCGCGCGCCACGCCAACCCGCGCGCACCACGGCTCACCCTTGCGAGACCGGCACGGAATGCTGTAACAGCCGTCGCTCGACCGGCCTCGAACGGACTTTCTGCTACCGGGAGAAAGAAGAAAGAGGGTTCTACCTCCCTGCCGTCGCCGGCCGACGACCGCCGATCATTGCGCGGCGGACACAACGGTGGGTGCGAGTCGCGCGCTGCCGCTTGGGCGGCCGACAAATCCGGGATGCCCGAGGAAACATCAATGGCTCGTCCACCTGCGCTCAAGCTCGCCGAGGTCCTAGCGGAAATCCGGATGAGTCCGTCGGCCTTCTACCGCCTACGCGCTCTCGGTCAGGCACCCCGAATGATCAAGCTGCCCAATGGTGAATTGCGCTGTCGCCGCGCCGACCTAGACGCGTGGTGGGAGGCGTGTGAAAGGGATACGCCTGCATGGCGATGAGTTACAAGGTCCGGTTCTGGGTGTCAACGGCCATCAGGATGCCCAGGTGGGCGGCCGGGGGTTCTCCCGGTTCGTGGCCACCAGAATTCCAGGCTGATGGCCAGTGGTGTTCCTGG
>NZ_JBEXID010000077.1:0-31550 GCF_040608395.1 Streptomyces sp. NPDC005181 | reverse complement strand
ACTTTTTTTTTTTTTTTTGTGGGGTGCCCCCCCCCGCAAGGCGGCCGCGCAACACACCCCCCACCCGGCGGGCCCCCCGCCCCCAACCCCCCCCCCCCCCCCCCGACCGGACGGTGCGCCGCCCCCGTCCCCACGGTGCGGCGCAGGCGGGCCCTCGTCATCCACTCGGACGAAGGCCCACGTTCAGCAGGACCCGGTCGAGGCCGGATCCAGTCCGAGCGCCGGAAGTACGGCGCGCTCCACGAAGCGGGTGAGATATGCCTCATCCGCGAACTTCCCCTCCAGTAGCGGCCTGGCACGCATGACGCCCAGCAGCTGCGCGGCGGCGAACTCCGCGGCCGCGTTGTCCTCGGCGATCTCGCCGCGCTCCATGCCGCGCCGGACCATGACGTCGATCGCCGCCAGCTCCGGCATGATCAGCGCTTCGCGCAGTGCGCAGAGCAGCTCCGGGCTCTGCAGCGCGGCATGGCTCAGCGCATGCATCAGCGGTGTGTCGCTTCCGGAACGCGCGCCGATGACCCGCGCCGTCTCGAGCAGATCACCGGCGAGCGTGCCCGTGTCGATGTGCGACAGCAGCTTCTCCCGGGTGCTGTGCAGTGCGGCGACGACCAACTCCGGTTTGGAGCCCCACTGCCGGTAGAGAGTGGACTTCCCGCACCGGGTGCGGGACGCGACCCCTTCCATGGTGAGGGACTCGTAGCCGCTCTCCCGGAGCAGTTCGAGCACGGCCGTATAGAACTCTTGCGCCCGCTCCGGCGTGATCTTCGAGCGGCGCGGCGTGTGAGCCGGTTCCTGCACGGAATCGTGCGACGACATGCGCTGTTCCCTCTCTGCGACTGTGCGACGAGGTCCATCGATACGCCAGTGTACCGATACGCCAGTGTACCGATACGAGCGCGTATCGGTACACTGGCGTATCGATACGGCATGGACTCGACCATGCCGCCGTAACACCGCTTCGTCAGCAAAGGGGCACCGGGTGATGTACGCCCGCAGTGAGCCTGCAGATCGGGAGCCGGACAGTTCTGCCCGACCGCCCCTCGTCCGTGAGCTCCTTCTTGTCGTAGGACTCTTCGCGATCTACAAGTTCGGCCGCCAGGCCGTGAACGGTCACGTCGAGGAGGCGTACCGCAACGCCGGACACGTCTGGGACTTGGAACGGGCCGTGCACCTGCCGGGTGAGGGCGCCGTGCAGGGCGCGCTGCTGCACAGCGAGACGCTGGTCCGCCTCGCGAACAGCTACTACGCGACCGTGCACTTCCCGGCCACGCTGCTCTTCCTGGCCTGGCTGTACTGGCGCCGCCCCCGCCACTACGTCTGGTCACGCCGGATCCTCGCGGCGCTCACGGGGGCCGCGCTCGCCCTGCATCTGCTGTTCCCTCTGGCCCCGCCGCGGATGCTGGCCGCCGCCGGTCTCGTCGACACGGGGCAGGTGTACGGGCCGACGGTGTACGGAGACACCCCGGCGACCGACGCGATGGCGAACCAGTTCGCCGCGATGCCCTCGCTGCACTTCGGCTGGGCTCTGATGGTCGCCGTCGGGCTGATCGTCGCCACGCGTTCGCGGTGGCGGTGGCTGTGGCTGCTGCACCCGTTGGTCACGCTGCTGGTGATAGTCGGCACCGCCAACCACTACTGGCTCGACTCGATCGTGGTCAGCGCGCTGCTCGCCGTCGCGTTCGCGGCGCTGCGGCTGGAGCGGCCGGCGCCGGTCCGGGTACACACTCCGTGGCCGTCCGTTGGCGGGGCTGCCGAGTCCACCCTCGCCGGGACCGCGCTGCCGATGTCCCGTATCCCCGATCCGGCCGTCTCCGAGGCGTACGCCTCGTCCTCCGGAGGCCGGTGATGAACGCCACCCTGACGGCCATCGCGCTGTCCCTGGTCTCAGCCGTCGCGTACGCCTCGGCCGCTGTGGCGCAGGCCCGGCTCGCGGGGCGCACCGAGCCGGGAGCCGGAGTGTTCCGGATGCTCGGGCGCGCGGCCTGGTGGTCGGCGGTCGCACTGAACGCCGGTGGAGCGCTGCTGCATGTCGCAGCACTCAAATACGGCCCGCTCACTCTCGTCCAGCCGCTCGGCGCGCTCACACTGGTCGCCGCCGTTCCGCTGGGCGCACGTGCTGCCGGACGCCGGGTCACCGGCACCGAATGGCGCGGCACGGTCCTCACCCTGCTCGGCCTGGGCGCCCTGCTCCTGACGGCGGGCGGCACGCCTCCCCACGAGACGCTGAGCCTGGTCGAGGCGCTGGCGGTCGGTGCCGCGACCATGGCGGTCGTCGCCGGACTGAGCCGCCCCGGTACCCGTCCCGGGCTGCGGCACGCGGCGGCGTCCGGCATCACGTCCGGCGTGGCCTCGGCGCTCACCCAGACCCTGACGGTGGCGGTCACGGATCACACGGGCCCACTGTTCAGCTGGCGCCTGGTGACGGTGGCTCTGCTCGTCTCGGCCTTCGCGATGGGTGGCCTGCTCCTCTCGCAGACCGCGTACCAGGGCGGCCTCGGCGCACCCCTCGCCGTGGTCACCCTCGCCAACCCGGTCGCCGCCGCGGCCATCGGCCTGGCCCTGCTCGGCGAACGCTTCCAGGGTGGGACGATCGCCCTGATCCCGGCACTGCTGGGTTCCGCCGCGGCGGTACGCGGGGTGATTCTGCTCAGCCGCGCCCAGGGCGAGACGATGTCGGTGGCGGACCGGGCCAGGATGGAACCGGCGCCGAGCGCGCAGTCCCGCGTCGTGATCGGCAGTCCCCGGACGAGGGACGACCGGCTGGCCCTGAGCCCGGAACTGGGCGGGACACAGGTCGGCGGGCCGTAACGCGGGTGTGGCGGGACCGGGATGGCGGGCCGAGCGAGACCGGGCTCGCCACCTCGTCCTCCACGCCGGTACTCATCGGCGGTCTTCGCCAACCGTCCTCATCGTCCGCCCTGATCGGGCGTTCTCAGGGGCTGTCCTCACGGGCCGGACGGGCTCGCCGGAGTGGCCGGGCCGGTGTCCTGCGCCAGAGCCCGGGTCAGCCAGCCGATCCAGAAGTTCTCGAGGTCGATTCCGCCGCGCAGCACCAGATGCCGCAGCCGGTCCCCCTCGGAGTCCCGACCGGGTGGGAAGTCCCGCTTCTCGATCACCAGATACTCGGCCAGCTGCTTCTCGTGCAACGCCAAGTGGCGGCGCAGCTCGGTGGTGAGGCCCGGTGCGCCGACCACGGCCGCCGCTCGCATCCGCAGCAGCAGCGGATCGCGGATCTGCTTCGGGTCCTCCGGGAGCGCCACCCAGGCGGCCAGTGCCTCGCGACCCGCGGGCAGCACTTCGTACTCCTTCTTCCGGCCACGGGCAGGCTGGGTCGACGGCAGGGCCCGGATCTGTCCGGTCTCCTCCAGCTTCCCGAGTTCGCGATAGATCTGCTGGTGCGTGGACGACCAGAAGTAGCCGATCGACCGGTCGAACCTGCGGGTCAGCTCCAGCCCCGACGACGGCTTCTCGAGCAGGGCGGTGAGGATCGCGTGCGGGAGTGACATGGGGTGAATCCTAAGGACGGCGCCGCGCCCGGGGCCCTGGGCCCCGGGCGCGGCGGCCCGTTGTCACAGCGCGGCGGCGAGCTCCGTGCCCTGGCGGATCGCCCGCTTGGCGTCCAGCTCGACGGCCACGTCGGCGCCACCGATCAGGTGCGCCGTACGGCCTGCGGCGAGCAGCTCCTCGTACAGTTCGCGTCGCGGTTCCTGGCCGGCGCAGAGCACCACCGTGTCGACCGGCAGAAGGTGCTGTTCGCCGTCGACCGTCAGGTGCAGACCGTCGTCGTCGATGCGGTCGTACGCGACGCCCGCGATCATCGTCACACCACGGTGCCGCAGCTCGGTGCGGTGGATCCACCCGGTCGTCTTCCCGAGCCCCGCGCCGATCTTGCTCGCCTTGCGCTGGAGCAGGTGGACGATGCGCGGCGGCTTCGGGCGCTCGGGAAGGCGCAGACCGCCGCGCTCCCGGTACCCGGTGTCGACCCCCCAGTGCCGGAAGAACACCTCCGGGTCGAGGCTTGCCGCGTCACCGCCGTCCGTCAGGAACTCGGCGACGTCGAATCCGATGCCGCCCGCACCGACGACCGCGACCCGTTCACCGACCGGCGCCCCGTCGCGCAGGACATCGAGGTAGCTGACCACGCTGGGGTGGTCGAGGCCCTCAATCACGGGGGAGCGGGGCGTGACACCGGTGGCGAGGACGACCTCGTCGAAGCCGTCGAGGGTGCCCGGCGTGGCCTTCGTACCGAGCCGGACGTCGACCTGCTGCTCCGCGAGCCGGGTACGGAAGTAGCGCAGCGTCTCGTTGAACTCCTCCTTGCCCGGGATCCGGCGCGCCACGTTGAGCTGGCCACCGATCTCGTCGGCCGCGTCGAAGAGGGTCACCGCGTGCCCGCGCTCGGACGCCGAGACGGCGCACGCGAGCCCCGCGGGCCCGGCGCCGACGACCGCGACGCGCTTACGGGTCCGGGTCGGCGACAGGGTGAGCTCGGCCGCGGTCTCGTGGCAGGCACGCGGATTGACCAGGCAGGAGGTGATCTTCCCGCTGAACGTGTGGTCGAGGCACGCCTGGTTGCAGCCGATGCAGGTGTTGATCGCGTCGGCGCGGCCCGCGGCCGCCTTGGCCACGAAGTCCGGGTCGGCGAGGAACGGCCGGGCCATCGACACCATGTCCGCACGGCCCGACGCGAGAATCTCCTCGGCGACCTCGGGGGTGTTGATCCGGTTGCTGGTCACCAGCGGAACGGAGACGGCCCCGCGCACCTTTTCGGTGACCCAGGTGTAGGCACCGCGCGGCACCGACGTCGCGATGGTGGGGATACGGGCCTCGTGCCAGCCGATCCCGGTGTTGATGATCGTGGCCCCGGCCGCCTCGATCGCCCGGGCGAGCTGCACGACCTCCTCCAGCGAGGAGCCGCCGGGCACCAGGTCCAGCATCGAGAGCCGGTAGATCAGGATGAAGTCGCTGCCGACCCGCTCGCGGACCCGGCGCACGATCTCGACCGGGAACCGGATGCGGTTCTCGTACGAACCGCCCCAGCGGTCGGTGCGGTGATTCGTTTCGGCGGCGATGAACTCATTGATCAGATAGCCCTCGGAGCCCATGATCTCGACACCGTCGTAGCCCGCCCGTCGCGCCAGCTCCGCGGTCCGCACGAAGTCCTCGACGGTCTCCTCGACCTCGTCGTCGGTCAGGGCGTGCGGTGTGAACGGGCTGATCGGGGCCTGGATCGCGCTCGGCGCCACCAGGTCCGGATGGTGCGCGTACCGGCCGAAGTGCAGGATCTGCATCGCGATCCGGCCGCCCGCCGCGTGCACTGCGGCGGTGACCTGAGCATGCTGCGCGACCTCCGCCTCGGTCGTCAGCTTGGCGCCGCCGGGATACGGGCGTGCGCGGTCGTTCGGCGCTATGCCACCGGTGACCATGAGGCCGACACCACCCCGGGCGCGGGCCGCATAGAACGCTGCCATCCGCTCGAAGCCGCGCTCCGCCTCCTCCAGGCCGACATGCATCGATCCCATCAGCACCCGGTTGGGGAGGGTGGTGAACCCGAGGTCGAGCGGGCTCAGCAGGTTCGGGTACGGGGTCATCCGGCGGCTCCTCACGCAGTGTCGTTGCGCCAGTTGTAGACCACCGAAACGTCATTGTGCAACAAGTTGCACAATGACCTGCGTCGCATTCGCCCCCACCCGATGCCGACCCCGGACGGAGTAGCACCGGGGCACGTCCACCCGCCGCGGCGCGGAGAGTGGATCCGTAACCCCGAACACACCCGAACCCCCGGAGACCTCCATGGCCTGCCTCAACCGGCGTGACCTAGGCCTGCTCGTCCTGCGCGTCGGCACCGGCGCGGTCCTGGCCGCGCACGGCAGTCAGAAGCTGTTCGGCTGGTTCGGCGGCGGAGGCATCGAAGCAACCGCCGCGGGCATGGAAGCCATGGGCTTCCTCCCGCCCAGGCAGAGCGCCGTCGCCGCCGGACTCGGCGAGGCGGGCAGCGGCGCCCTGCTGGCCCTCGGCCTCGCCACCCCCGCCGCCGGAGCGGCCGCGGCGGGCGCCATGTCGGCCGCCGTCGCCGTCCAAGCGCCCGCCGGCTTCTTCGCGCAGGGCGGCGGGTACGAATACCCGGCCTTCCTCGGCTTCACCGCCGCCGCGATCGGCCTGACCGGCCCCGGCCGGTACTCCCTCGACCACGTCACCTATCACGTCTTCAACCAGCCATGGATGGTCGCCCTCGCCTTCGCGGGCAGTGCGGCCGGGGTCGTTGCCGTGGTCGGGAAGCGGTCCAGGGGGCTGAGGAAGAACGCGGACGCGAGCTGAGCCGACGGTGCATCAGGGCCGCCCAGCCGGCCCTGGTGCACCATCGCCCCCATGGCAGCGTTTTCGGCCGTCGGGTGGCCGCAGGACGTTCCCCCTTTCGAGTGACTCCGCCGCCCGGTGACGACGGAGCCCGTCGGGTGTGTCCGAGGCTTGCAGGCGGCCGGACCCGCTCCGGTCGGGAGCCGCAGAGCCGCAGAACCTCAGAGCCGCTGGGAGTCCGCCGTGCACATCCTGCTCGTCGCGAGTGCGTTCAACAGCCTCACTCAGCGCGTCCACGCGGAGCTGCGGGACCGGGGCCACACCGTGGCGGTCGGACTCGCACTCTCCGACGGCCATCTGCGGGACGAGGTCCGACGGTCCGCACCGGACCTGATTGTGGCTCCGATGCTCAGGACGGCCATCCCGCGGGACGTGTGGTCGGCGTACACCTGCCTCATCGTCCATCCCGGACCCGTCGGCGACCGCGGACCGTCCTCGCTCGACTGGGCGATCCATGAAGGCGTCACCCGCTGGGGCGTAACGGTTCTGCAGGCCGACGAGGAGATGGACGCCGGAGACGTCTGGGCGTCGGCCGAATTCTCCGTACCGAAGGTGGGCAAGAGCGACCTGTACCGCAACGAGGTCTCCGACGCGGCGCTGACGGCCGTGCTGCAGGCCGTCGACCGATTCGCCTCGGGAATGTACACACCCCGGCCCCAGGACAGCGCACGCGCCACCGACGGCACCCGGCCGTATTTCCGTCAGGAACTCCGGCGGATCGACTGGCGGTCCGACTCCACCGAAACCGTGCTGCGAAAGCTGCGGGCGGCCGACTCGCACCCCGGCGTACTGGACGAACTGCTCGGCGGCGAGTGGTTCCTGCACGGAGGACACCCGGAGGACCGGCTGCGCGGCCGCCCCGGAGAGCTGCTCGCCACGCGGGCCGGCGGGGTCTGCCGGGCCACCGCCGACGGCGCCGTATGGATTCCGGAGCTGCGCGCCAGGCGGCAGCCGGGACAGCCCGCTCCGTTCAGACTCCCCGCCGTCCTGGCACTCGGCGAGCGGCTGCCGCCGCTGCCCGAGGACCCGGTCCCGCCGGACGCACCCGAGCGCCGCGGAACCTGGAACGACATCCGCTACGAGGAGACCGGCGCCGTCGGACGTCTCACGTTCTCGTTCCCCGGCGGGGCCATGAGCACCACCCAGTGCACGCGCCTCCTGGACGCCTACCGGATCGCCTGCTCCCGTCCCACCTCGGTTCTGGTGCTGGGCGGCGGCCGGGACTTCTTCTCCAACGGCATCCACCTGAACGTCATCGAGGCGGCGGCCGACCCCGCCGACGAGTCCTGGGCCAACATCAACGCCATGAACGACCTGGTGGAGGCCGTGCTGACCACCACCGACCGGCTGGTGGTCGCGGCTGTGGGCGGCAACGCCGCCGCCGGCGGAGCGATGCTCGCGATGGCCGCCGACGAGGTCTGGTGCCGCAAAGGCTCGGTCCTCAACCCGCACTACCGGCTGATGGGACTGTCCGGCTCGGAGTACTGGACCCGCACCCTGCCGCGCAGGGTGGGGCCCGAGGTCGCCGAGCGGCTCGCCCACGAAGCGCTGCCGCTCGGCGCCGAAGCCGCCGAGCGGCTCGGCCTGGTGGACCGGACCATCGCCAGCCGTCCCCAGGACTTCCCGGGCGAGACCCTCCGACTGGCTGTCCGGCTGGCTTCGTCGACCGCGGCGCAGGCCCGGATCGCCCGGAAGAAGACGGCGCTGGAGCGCGAAGAGGCGCTCAAGCCGCTGGCCGCCCACCGGCAGGAGGAACTGGCCGCGATGCGGTCCATCTTCTTCGACCCGGACGCGCCGTACCACCGCCTGCGCCGTGCCTTCGTGCGTAAGGAACCCCCGACCCGGACGCCACCCCACCTCGGCATCGGCGTACCGGGAACGCGTACGGCGTATCCGTCCGCCGGCCGGGACCGCGCCGTCACCGCAACGGCGGCGCTCGCCGTCGCACCCGGACCGACTGACGGTTAGCTGGACACGAAGGCCGGAAAGCGGGCTTTCCGTGCAGAGCTCCCCAAGGAGACATCCCCATGGATGCAGCAACAGCGAATACGGTCGGCGCCCAGGCAGCGGGTGCGGCCGCCGACGAGGAGTCCCCGATCCACATCCTCTGGATCAATGCAGGGCTGAGTTGTGACGGCGACTCGGTGGCGTTGACGGCGGCCATGCAGCCGAGCATCGAGGAAATCGTCACCGGCGCGCTGCCGGGCCTGCCGAAGATCCAGGTCCACTGGCCCCTGATCGACTTCGAATGCGGTCCGGTGGGCGGTGCGGACACCTTCATCGAATGGTTCTTCAAGGGTGAACGCGGCGAGATCGATCCCTTCGTGCTGGTCGTCGAGGGGTCCATCCCCAATGAGTCGATCAAGCAGGAGGGGTACTGGTGCGGCTTCGGCGACAACCCGGAGACCGGTCAGCCGATCACGACCAGTGAGTGGATCGACCGGCTGGCGCCCAAGGCCCTGGCGGTCGTCGCCATCGGCACCTGCGCCACTTACGGCGGCATCCACGCGATGGCCGGTAACCCGACCGGTGCCATGGGCGTGCCCGACTACCTGGGCTGGGACTGGACCTCGAAGGCCGGCATTCCGATCGTGTGTGTGCCCGGCTGCCCGATCCAGCCGGACAACTTCTCGGAGACCCTCACCTACCTGCTCTACCAGGCGGCGGGCTCCGCTCCGATGATTCCGCTGGACGACAAGCTGCGCCCGGCCTGGCTCTTCGGCGCCACCGTGCACGAGGGATGCGACCGGGCCGGGTACTACGAACAGGGCCAGTTCGCCACCACGTACGACTCGCCCAAGTGCCTGGTCAAGCTCGGCTGCTGGGGCCCCGTCGTCAAGTGCAACGTGCCCAAGCGCGGCTGGATGAACGGCATCGGCGGCTGCCCGAACGTCGGCGGCATCTGTATTGCCTGCACCATGCCGGGCTTCCCCGACAAGTTCATGCCGTTCATGGACGAACCGCCCGGCGGCAAGGTCTCCAGTGCCGCCAGCGGAGCGTACGGGGCGGTGGTCCGCAGGCTCCGGTCGATCACGGCGAAGACCGTGGACAAGGAACCGCAGTGGCGTCACACGGGCAAGAAGCTGACCACCGGGTACCGCCCGCCCTGGTGACCGGGCCGCCCGGCGCCACCGCCCCGCGATCGACGGACGGCCCGCCTCCGCCCGCTCACCCTCCCTCAACTCCCGCTTCCCAGAAGGGTTATGGCACACACAATGGCACCCACGACGAAGGCGGCCGGTGACGGCAGTGGCCTCGTCGAGATGGCCTGGGATCCGATCACCCGGATCGTAGGCAGTCTCGGCATCCACACGAAGATCGACTTCAAGCAGAAGCGGGTCGCGGAGTGCTACAGCACTTCGTCGGTCTTCCGTGGCTACAGCGTCTTCATGCGGGGCAAGGACCCCCGGGACGCCCACTTCATCACCAGCCGCATCTGCGGGATCTGCGGCGACAACCACGCCACATGTTCCGTGTACACGCAGAACATGGCCTACGGGGTGAAGCCGCCGCACCTCGGTGAGTGGATCATCAACCTGGGCGAGTCGGCGGAGTACATGTTCGACCACAACATCTTCCAGGAGAACCTGGTCGGGGTCGACTACTGCGAGAAGATGGTCCGCGAGACCAACCCGGGAGTTCTCGAACTCGCCGAGCGTACCGAGGCGCCCCACGCCGGGGAGCACGGCTACCGCACGATCGCCGACATCATGCGCTCCCTCAATCCCATCGAGGGAGAGTTCTACCGCGAGGCCCTTCAAGTGAGCCGCTACACGCGGGAGATGTTCTGCCTGATGGAAGGGCGCCACGTGCACCCCTCCACGCTCTACCCGGGCGGTGTGGGAACGATCGCATCCGTCCAGCTCTTCACGGACTACCTCAGCCGCCTCATGCGGTACGTGGAGTTCATGAAGCGCGTCGTTCCCCTGCACGACGATCTGTTCGACTTCTTCTACGAGGCGCTGCCGGGGTACGAGGAGGTCGGCCGCCGACGGGTGCTGCTCGGCTGCTGGGGAGCGCTCAACGACCCCGAGTACTGCGACTTCACGTACGCCAACATGACCGACTGGGGACGGAAGATGTTCGTCACCCCCGGCGTGATCGTGGACGGCAAACTGGTCACCAACGACCTCACCGAGATCAACCTCGGCATCCGGATCCTGCTCGGCAGCTCGTACTACGACGACTGGGAGGGCAAGGAACAGTTCGTCACACACGACCCGCTGGGCAACCCGGTGGACCCCCGCCACCCGTGGAACCAGCACACCATCCCCGCACCGCAGAAACGGAACTTCGACGACAAGTACAGCTGGGTGATGTCGCCCCGCTGGTTCGACGGCAAGGACCACCTGGCGCTGGACACCGGCGGCGGTCCCATCGCCCGCCTCTGGTCCACCGCCCTGTCCGGGCTCGTCGACGTCGGGTATGTGAAGGCCACCGGTCACAGCGTCGTCATCAACCTGCCGCGCACGATGACCAAGCCCGAGACCACCTTCGAGTGGAAGATCCCGAAGTGGAGCAACGCGCTGGAGCGCAACCGCGCCCGCACGTACTTCCAGGCGTACGCCGCCGCGATCGCGCTGCACTGTGCCGAGAAGGGGCTCGAGGAGGTCCGCGCCGGACGCACCCAGACCTGGGAGAAGTTCGAGGTGCCCGACGAGAGCATCGGCGTCGGCTTCACGGAGGCCGTACGGGGCGTGCTCTCCCACCACATGGTGATCAGGGACGGCAAGATCGCCAACTACCACCCCTATCCGCCCACGCCGTGGAACGCCAGTACCCGGGACACCTTCGGCACCCCCGGCCCTTACGAGGACGCGGTGCAGAACACACCGATCTTCGAGGAGAACACCCCCGAGAACTTCAAGGGCATCGACATCATGCGGACCGTCCGCAGCTTCGACCCCTGTCTGCCGTGCGGCGTCCACATGTATGTGGGCGACGGCAAGACGGTCAAGCAGATGCATGTGCCCACCGGACTGAGCGGACTGGCCGGATGAGCGCCGCAGCGCCGCCGGCCGTCGCACCGCCGCGAGCCCTCGACGCCGTGGAGGCCGGGCAGCGGGTCGACGAGCTGCTCGACCGCCTGACCACCACCGGCGACCAGGAAGTGTGCGCCGCGGCGGAGGATCTGGTGCGGGTCCTGATGGACTTCTACGGCGCCGGCCTGGCCCGGATCGTCGACCGCCTCAGCACCCCGGCGGACCGCGCAACCGGCTACGCACCGCTCGCCGGACTGCTCGACGACGAACTCGTGTCGAGCCTGCTGGCCCTGCACGATCTGCACCCGGAGGACATCGGCACGCGCATCGCGCGCGCCCTGGACTCCGTACCCGACCCTGTCGAGGTCGTCGGCTTCGACGAGGAGAGCGGCATCCTGCGGCTGCGCTCCTCGTCCGAGGCCGGTGGCGGCGGTGGCTGCGGCTGTCCGAGCACGGGCGCGGCGGCCCAGCGCAGCGTCGAGGACGCGCTGGCCTGCTTCGTACCGGAAGTGAACCAGGTGGAGATGGAGCCCTCGGCCACCGACCGGGAGCCACCCCTGCTGCAGATCGTCACCCGCCCGCCGGCCGGACCTGCCGGCGCCGGGCAGGCCGCCCCGGCGAAGGCGCCATGAGCGCACCCCAGGCGCCTGCCGAGCGCCGCGCGCCCGTTGCCCGCATCCGAGGCCTGCGCAGATTCACCACAGCGCCGGAACCCCGGCAGGAACGCTGCGAGCTGTGCGGGGTGTCCGTGACCGAGGGCGGCCATCGGCATCTCGTGGACACCGAGAAGCGTGCGCTGGCCTGTGCGTGCACCCCGTGCGCCCTGCTCTTCGAGCGGCCGGGCGCAGCCGACGGGCGCTTCAGAACGGTCCCGGACCGCTATCTGTCCGATCCGGACCACCGTCTCGACGACGGTGCATGGGAACTCCTGCAGATCCCGGTCGGCGTCGCGTTCTTCTTCCGCAACGCCGCGCTGGACCGACTGGTCGCGCTGTACCCGAGCCCGGCCGGAGCCACCGAGAGCGAACTCGACCCGGATACCTGGCAGACCGTGCTCGGTACCAGTCGTCTCGCCGCACTGCTCGAACCCGATGTCGAGGCGCTGCTGATGCGCCGCACGGAGGGCCGGGCCGAGTGCTACCTCGTACCGATCGACATCTGCTACGAGCTGGTGGGACGCATGCGCCTCCTCTGGCAGGGCTTCGACGGCGGAGCGGAGGCGAGGGCCGACCTCCAGGCGTTCTTCGCACATGTCGAGGGACGCGCCCGGACCCAGGAGAAGAGGAAGCCGCGGTGACGGAATTCGCTTTCACCTGTACCGGAGTCCGCGCCGACCCGTACGCGGCGGGCCCCACGCTGGTCTTCCGGCTGCGCATCACCGCGTCCGCGGAAGCCCGGGTGCACGCCCTCGCGCTGCGCTGCCAGATCCGTATCGAACCGGCCCGGCGCGGCTACGAGCAGACCGAGGCGGACGGACTGCACGACCTCTTCGGCGACCGCTCACGCTGGGGAAACACACTCCAGCCCCTGCAGTTCGCGCAGGTCTCCCTCATGGTTCCGTCCTTCACCACGGAGACCGAGGTGGACCTCGTCGTGCCCTGTACCTACGACCTGGACGTCGCCGCGACACGGTACTTCGACGCGCTCCAGGACGGCGAGGTGCCGCTCCTCCTGCTCTTCTCCGGCACCGCCTTCACCGGGGACGGCGGTTTCCACGTCGAACCGGTGCCCTGGGACCGCGAGGCGTCCTGCCGGATGCCGGTGGCGGTGTGGAAGGACATGATCGAGCAGCACTTCCCGGGCTGCGGCTGGATCCGGCTGCCGCGCGACACCATGGACGCGCTGCTCGCCTTCCGCTCGCGGCAGGCCCTGCCGTCCTGGGAGGCGACCGTCCAGGCACTGATCGACCAGGCCGGAGCCGCAGGTACGCCACCTCCGCAGCCCCCTGAGCGCCCGGTGCACCGGGCCGTACTGCCCCGCCTCACCGAGAGGAGGGCGCCGTGACCGCACCCCTGCTCACGCCCGAACTGGAGTCCCGGTTCGCCACCGCCCGGCAGGTGGCCGACACCGTCCTCTTCGAGGGCTATGTGCTGTACCCGTACCGTGCCTCCGCGGCCAAGAACCGGCTGCGCTGGCAGTTCGGGGTGCTTGTGCCACCCGGCTGGGGCGCCGACTGCGAGGAGCACGACTTCCAGCACACCGAGTGTCTGATGGAGCCGAAGCCCGGCGCGACGCTCGCCGTCGAGGCGCGGTTCCTGCACGCTCAACGACGGACGGTTCAACAGGCCCGCAACGACGGCACGTTCGAGACCGTGGCCCAACTCGACCTGGCCGATCGGGTGCTGGTCCCGTGGGACGAGGGCACCGAGCAACGCGTCGAAGTGGTCGTGGACATTGCCGAACTGGACGGGGACGGTGTCACCGTCCCCTTCACCCGACCCGCCCGCGAGGAGACCGAACCCGTCCTGGACGCGGACGGGCGGACGGTGGGCCGCCTGGTCCGCCGCTGCGAGGAGATCAGCGGTGCCGTGCGGCTGTCCGCCCGCGAACTCGACGGCCCCTACCGGGTCATGAGGCTCACCGCCGTGGTGGAGAACACCACCGCCTGGACGCCCGACTCCGCCGAGGCCGACCGGGACGCCGCGCTCCCGCGGTCGCTGGTCGCCGCCCATCTCCTGCTGGGTCTCAGCGCGGGGTCGTTCCTGTCGATGACGGACCCGCCCGAGTGGGCCAAGGGTGCTGTCGCGGCCTGCCGCAACCTGCACACCTGGCCGGTGCTCGCCGGGGAACCCGGGAAGACGGACCTGATGCTGTCGTCCCCGATCATCCTGGAGGACCATCCGGCGATCGCCCCCGAGAGCCCGGGCGCGCTGTACGACGCCACCGAGATCGACGAGATCCTCGCCCTGCGCACGGCGGCCCTGACCGACCAGGAGAAGCGCGAGGCACGCGGCACCGATCCCCGGGCGGCAGCCGTCATCGACCTGGCCGAATCGATGCCCCCCGAGGTCCTGGAGCGACTGCACGGCGCGGTACGGGCCCTGCGGGAGATCACCGGACCCGACACGCCCCCGCCCGTCGCGCAGGACCCCGTCCCGGACGGCGTGGACCTGATCGACACCCGCGGCGTTCTGCGCCCCGACACCCCGTGGTGGGACCCGGCGAGCGACGACACCGCCGACCCGGCCCGGGACCGGATCCTGGTGGACGGACGGTCCGTGGGCGTGGGCAGCCGCGTTCTTCTGCGACCGGGGCTGCGGCGCACCGACGCCCAGGACCTGTTCCTCAAGGGCCGCAGCGCACAGGTCGAAGCAGTGCTCCACGACGTCGACGGCGGAGTGCACCTCGCGGTCACCGTGGAGGGCGACCCGGGCGCGGACATCCGCCGCGAGCAGGGGCGCTTCCTGTACTTCCAGCCGGACGAGATCGCCCCCCTGGAGGACGCGTGAACGCCCTTGCGCAGAAACAGCCGAGAACCCTGATTGCCGGGATCGGGAACATCTTCCTCGGCGACGACGGCTTCGGCGTCGAGACGGTGCGCGGACTGTCCTCGCACCGGCTCCCCGACCACATCGAGGTGGTCGACATCGGCGTACGGGGCGTCCACCTCGCCTACCAGCTCCTCGACGGATACGACACCCTCGTCCTGATCGACGCCACCGCACGCGGCGGCGACCCCGGAACCCTGTACCTGATCGAGGCCGACGAACCCGGCGCCGTCGAGCCGCAGAACGCGCTGCTCGACGGTCACCGGATGTCCCCCGACGCCGTCCTGGCACTGCTCGGCACCCTGTGCGCGGGCACCGGAGCGGTCCCGCCGAGGCGCACGCTCGTCGTCGGCTGCGAACCCGGCAGTGTCGACGAACGGATCGGGCTGAGCGCCCCCGTGGCCGCAGCGGTGCCACACGCCGTCCGGATGATCCTGGACCTCGTACAAGCAGCCGACCGTCCGGCCGACATCCGGCGGACGGCGGCCCGACCTGCCATGAACTGAGCAGAAGGAAGCCACCACCATGAAGAAGACCCTCATCTGCGGCCTGAGCGCCGCCGCTCTCGCCGTCGTCGTCGCGCAGATCCTGCCCGACGTCAGGCGCTATCTGCGGATGCGCTGCATGTGACGGCACCGGCCGCCCGGGCCCGGCGCACGGCTGCACCGAATGGAGCATGTGCCGTACGGATACCGGCGAGCCGGTCCGCCGGCCCCCGTCACCCGCCGCTGTAATGACGCAGTGCAGGACGGAGAACCAATGCACGAGATGTCGATCGCCATGGCCGTCGTCGACCAGGTGGAAGAGGCGGCTCAGGCCGGCGGAGCCACGTCGGTCGGGTCCGTCCGGCTCCAGGTCGGCGAACTGGCCGGAGTCGTTCCCGACGCCCTGTCCTTCTGCTTCGGACTTGCCTGCGCCGGGACGGTCCTGGAAGGAGCCGAACTCGTCATCGAATCCGTGGCGGCCCGCGCGCGGTGTGTGCCCTGCGCGGACGAATGGGCGGTCGGCATGCCGCCGCAGCTGTGCTGCCCGGTCTGCGGCGAGGCGACCGCCGAACTGCTGTCGGGCCGCGAGCTGCAGATCCTCAGCGTGCACTGGCAGGACGGCCCCGCACCCGAAGACACCCGCGAACCGATCTCCCAGGAGCACTGAACGATGTGCCGTGAAGTCGACCTGCAGCAGGCGGTACTCGCCAAGAACGACGCGACGGCCCACAGCCTGCGAGCCGCGCTCACGGCCCGCGGCACCACCGTCGTCAACCTGCTCTCCAGCCCCGGCAGCGGCAAGACCGAACTGCTGGAACGCGAACTCGGCCGGGCCCGCGAAAGGGGAGTTCCGGTTGCCGCACTCACCGCCGACCTCGCCACCGAGAACGACGCCGTGCGCCTGGCCCGGTCAGGCGTCCCCGTCAAGCAGGTACTCACCGACGGACTCTGCCACCTGGAGGCCGGCATGCTCGGCCGCCACCTGGACAACTGGCTGCCCGACGGGACCCGGATCCTTTTCGTGGAGAACGTCGGCAACCTGGTCTGCCCCGCCTCCTACGACCTGGGGGAGACGCTCAGGGTCGTCCTCGCCTCCGTGACGGAGGGCGAGGACAAACCGCTGAAGTACCCCACCGCATTCGGACTGGCCCAGCTCGTCGTGGTCACCAAGACCGACATCGCGGAGGCCGTCGACTTCGACGAGGCCGCGTTCCGTGCCCATGTCCAGCAGGTCAACCCCGGTGTGGAAGTGGTACTCACCGCCGCCCGCCGCGGTGAAGGGGTGGGCACGCTGCTCGACCGGGCCCTGGCCGCGGGGGAGGGCGCCCCGGTCCACACACCGGTGATGGCCCGGCAGCACCCGTACCCAGAGCACGCGCACTCCCACCCCGACATGGATTCGCCCGACGGCACGCACACCCATCGTGACCACGGGGCGAACGGCGGCTCGCACACCCACACCCACGCGCACACCGGCATGCATACGCACACCCATCCGGACCTGGGCACCCACGAGCACCCGCACACCGGCCCCCACGCACACCCGCACCCCGACGAGCCGCTCGTCGTGACGACAGCACCCGACTCCGCGGCGCAGTACCGCTCGTGACGACCCCGCAGCCGGACGCCGCCGTCGCCGGAGCCGTACAGCGCCGACGGGTCGTGGTCCGCGGCGTCGTGCAGGGCGTGGGATTCCGGCCCTACCTGTACGCCCGGGCCACCGGACTGGGCCTGGCCGGACACGTCACCAACACCACCGAAGGCGTCGTCGCCGAGGTCGAGGGCGCCCCGGCCGCCGTGGCCCTGTTCTGCGACCGGATCGCAGCGGAGGCGCCCCCGCTCGCCCGGGTGGACTCCGTCGACCACACGGAGGTCCCGCCCGCCGGCGGATCCCGCTTCAGCATCGTGGACTCCCGGACCGGCGGACCGGCCCGCACGTTGGTCTCCCCGGACGTGGCCACCTGCGCCGACTGCCTCGCCGAACTGGCGGATCCGGCCGACCGGCGCCACCGCCATCCGTTCATCACCTGTACGCACTGCGGGCCCCGGTTCACCATCGTCACCGGAGTGCCGTACGACCGCGCGCACACGACCATGCACCGCTTCCCGATGTGCGCCGACTGCGCCCGTGAGTACGCCGACCCCGCCGACCGGCGCTTTCACGCCCAGCCGGTCGCCTGCCCCGCCTGCGGCCCCCGGCTGCGACTGCTCGTCGGGCGGCCGGACCAGCCACTGCCCGCGCAGTGCGCAGCCGGACGCGACCCGGTCGAGGAGGCGCGCCGGCTGCTGTCCGACGGTGCGGTCCTCGCGATCAAGGGGCTCGGCGGCTACCACCTCGCATGCGATGCCGAGAACTCCGCCGCGGTGTCCCTGTTGCGCCGCCGGAAGGCCCGCGGCGACAAGCCGTTCGCCATGATGGCCCGCGACATCGACGACGTCGCACACCTCGTGCAGGTGGGCGGCGAGGAGCGGGCCCTGCTCACCGGCGGTGTCCGGCCCGTCGTCCTGCTGCGGCGGCGCGCCGACGCCCGCCCGGGCCCCCGCACCCCCTGGCCGTCCGATGCGGTCGCCCCGCGCAGCGCCGACCTCGGCGTGATGCTCCCGTACACCCCGCTGCACCATCTGCTGCTCGGCCTGCCCGGTGACCCGCCGGGACCGCGCCTGCTCGTCATGACCAGTGGCAACGTGGCCGGTGAACCGATCGTCACCGACGACGACGAGGCGCTGGAGCGGCTGGCCCACCTGGCCGACGCCTGGCTCACGCACGACCGCCCGATCCACGTGCCGTGCGACGACTCCGTGGTGCGCGTCTGCGACGGGGAGCGGCTGATCGTACGCCGCTCACGCGGCTACGCTCCGCTGCCGCTCGCCCTGCCCCACGCGGTGCCGGCGACCCTCGCCACCGGCGGCGACCTGAAGAACACCTTCTGCCTCGCCGAGGAACGCAGGGCCTGGCTGTCCGCCCATGTCGGCGACATGGACGACCTGGACACGCAGCACGCCTTCGCACGCGCCGAACAGCACATGGAGGCCCTCACCGGTGTGCGGCCCGGCATCCTGGCCACCGACCGGCATCCGCGCTACCGCGCCACCCAGTGGGCGCTGCGCCGGGCCGACGGCCGGCCGGTCGTGCGCGTACAGCACCACCACGCCCATATCGCCGCCGCGATGACCGAGCACGGCCGGGACGGCAGCCGCCGAGTGATCGGCGTCGCGTTCGACGGCACCGGATACGGGGACGACGGGGCGGTGTGGGGCGGCGAGATCATGCTGGCCGACTACGACGCCTATCACCGCTTCGCGCACCTCGCGTATGCTCCACTGCCCGGCGGCGACGCCGCCGTGCACCGGCCCTACCGGATGGCGCTCGCACATCTGTACGCGGCAGGCATCGGCTGGACGGACGATCTGCCCTGCACGGTAGCCTGCCCACCGGACGAACAACGTGTGCTGCTACGCCAGTTGGAGCGCAACCTCAACTGCGTCCCCACCTCCAGCATGGGCCGGCTGTTCGACGCTGTCTCCTCGCTGGCGGGCGTCTGCCACCGGGCCGGGTACGAAGCCCAGGCCGCCGTCGAACTGGAGGCCGCCGCGGTCGGCGCCGCCGCGGACCCCGGACCCGGATACGGCTTCGCACTGCGCCCGGCGGACGCGGGCGCCGGACAGCCATGGGTCATGGACCCGTCGCCGGTACTCGCAGCCGTCGTCGACGATGTGCGCGCCGGTGCGGCGCCGACCCTGGTCGCCGCACGCTTCCACGCGGCCCTCGCGGACCTTGTGCTCACGGTGTGCACCGCAGCCCGCAACCGACACGGTCTGCACGAAGTCGCGCTGACCGGCGGCGTGTTCGCCAACGCCCTGCTCTCCTCCCGGTGCGCCCGGATGCTCGACGAGAACGGCTTCACCGTCCTGCGTCACCGGGAGGTCCCCCCGAACGACGGCGGACTGGCGCTCGGCCAGCTCATGGTGGCCACCCGCAACGGAGCGTTGCGCACAAGCGCAGCCGCCGACTGACGCCCCGCCCGGCAGAGCCGGGCAACGCCCCCACCCACAGCAAGGAGCAGCCATGTGCCTGGCGGTACCCGGCAGAGTGATGGACATCGAGGAGCGTGACGGTACCCGGATGGCCACCGTCGACTTCGGCGGTGTGGTCAAGGAAGTGTGCCTGGAGTATCTGCCGGACCTTCAGGTCGGTGAATACGCCATCGTCCATGTGGGGTTCGCCCTGCAGCGGCTGGACGAGGAGTCGGCCAGGAGGACGCTCGAACTCTTCGCCGAACTCGGCCTGCTCCAGGAAGAGTTCGGGGAGTCGTGGGAACAGCCCGCGGAGATCGGCGAAATGTCCCGGTCCGGTGGCGCCGACGCACCGCAGGAGGTTCAGCAGTGAAGTACATCGAAGAGTTCCAGAACCCGGACCTGGCGCGCCGGCTGCTCGACGACATCCACTCCGTCGTGACCAGGCCCTGGGCGCTGATGGAGGTCTGCGGCGGACAGACGCACACCATCATCCGGCATGGCATCGACCAACTCCTGCCGGAACAGGTGGAACTGATCCATGGTCCGGGCTGCCCTGTCTGCGTCACGCCACTGGAGGTCATCGACAAAGCGCTGGAGATCGCCTCGCGCCCCGGGGTGATCTTCTGTTCGTTCGGGGACATGCTCCGGGTACCCGGAACCGGCCGTGACCTGTTCCGGGTCCGCAGCGAGGGTGGCGACGTGCGGGTCGTGTACTCGCCACTCGACGCCCTGAAGATCGCCCAGCAGAACCCCGACCGTGAGGTGGTCTTCTTCGGGATCGGATTCGAGACCACCGCACCGCCCAACGCCATGACGGTGTATCAGGCACGCAGACTCGGCATCGCGAACTTCAGCCTCCTGGTGTCCCATGTGCGCGTCCCCCCGGCCATCGAGGCGATCATGCAGTCGCCGAGCTGCCGGGTGCAGGGCTTCCTCGCCGCCGGCCACGTGTGCAGCGTGATGGGCACGCGGGAGTACCCGGAACTGGCCGAACGGTTCCAGGTGCCCATTGTGGTCACCGGTTTCGAGCCGCTGGACATCCTCGAAGGCGTACGGCGCACCGTCCTGCAACTGGAACGCGGTGAGCACACCGTGGAGAACGCGTACCCGCGCGCCGTGCACCCGGACGGGAACCCTGCGGCGCTCGCCATGCTGGACGACGTCTTCGAAGTCACCGACCGTGCCTGGCGTGGCATCGGCACCATTCCCGACAGCGGCTGGCGGCTCTCCACACGCTACCGGGACTACGACGCCGAGTACCGCTTCTCCGTCACCGGCATCCACACCGAGGAGCCCGCCGCCTGCCGAAGCGGTGAGGTCCTGCAAGGACTTCTGAAGCCGCACGAGTGCGAGGCGTTCGGTACCACCTGCACTCCACGCAACCCGCTCGGGGCCACCATGGTCTCCAGCGAGGGTGCCTGCGCCGCGTATTACCTCTACCGGCGCCTGGACATCACGACCGCAGCCAGGGAGACGAGCCCCGTTGCCTGAGACGACCGAAGCACTGAACGCCACCGCCACGGCGACGGCCGCCCCCGGCGAGCCGCCCGTACTCGACCTGACGGCCTGGACCTGCCCGGCACCGCTGCGCGACCAGCCGCGGGTGGTGATGGGCCACGGCGGAGGCGGGGCACTCTCGGCCGAACTGGTCCAGCACGTCTTCGCACCCGGCTACGGGGGCGACGTGCTGGCGCAACTGACCGACTCCGCCGTGGTGTCGCTGGGCGGCGCCCGGCTGGCCTTCTCCACCGACTCGTACGTCGTGCGGCCGCTGTTCTTCCCCGGCGGCAGCATCGGCGACCTCGCGGTCAACGGCACGGTCAACGACCTGGCCATGAGCGGGGCCCGGGCCGCCTACCTCTCCTGCGGTTTCATCCTTGAGGAGGGCGTAGAGGTCTCGGCCGTCGCACGCGTGGCCAACGCGCTGGGCGCAGCCGCGCGCGCAGCGGGCGTCGAGGTGGCGACCGGCGACACCAAGGTCGTGGACGCCGGTCACGGCGACGGCATCTTCATCAACACCGCCGGCATCGGCCTCGTCCCGGCAGGCGTCGATCTCCGTCCTCAGCGGGTGGTCCCCGGCGACGTCGTGATCGTCAGCGGTGCGATCGGCGAGCACGGCGTGGCGATCATGAGTGTGCGCGAGGGCCTGGAGTTCGGCGTGGAGATCGAGAGCGACTGCGCGGCCCTGGGCGGGCTGGTGGAGACCATGCTCGCGGTCACTCCGGACCTCCATGTCCTGCGCGATCCCACACGTGGTGGGCTGGCCGCGGCGCTGAACGAGATTGCGGCGGCCTCCGGCACCGGTGTCCTCCTGCAGGAACGCAACGTGCCGGTCCCGCCGGCCGTGGCCAACGCCTGCGCCATCCTGGGCCTGGACCCGATGTACGTGGCCAACGAGGGGAAACTCGTCGCGTTCGTCCCCCGCGAGCACGCCGAAGCCGTCCTGGCGGCGATGCGGGCGCATCCGCTGGGAGCGGAGGCGACCGTGATCGGCGAGGCCGTGGAGGCGCATCCCGGCATGGTCGTGGCCCGCACCGGGCTCGGTGGGACGCGCGTGGTCGACCTGCCGATCGGGGAGCAGCTGCCCCGGATCTGCTGAGCCGTCGCCCCTGCGGGTGGCGGTGCGCGGACGCGAGAGCCGCCACGCGTGGTGACCCTGCCGGACAGGTCGACACCGCCCAGGACCAGCTGAAGGGCCCGCTCGGTCCGGGTTCGTGGGCACCGGCTCAACGGCTAGGACGCCGCATCGGGCTTGTACGAGCCCGATGCGGCGCGTCGTCAGCCGGCCGGACGCCGCGTGAAGCCGGTGGCCGGGCGTCCCAGTCGCTCTCCGTCCACGACGATGTCGACGGCCTCGTTGTAGAAGGCGATGAGGTCCTTGACCGCCCGCACGGCAAGGGTGGGGTCGGGGTAGCTCCACGCCACATTTGCCGGTGCGTCGCTGTCCGCATCGGTCAGCGACCAGTACTCGGCCGTCCCTTTGTAGGGGCAGCCCGTACGCAGAGCGGTCGGGGTGAACAGGTCGAGGCGGACGTCCTCGCGGGGGATGTAGTAGCGGACAGGCAGGCGTGTCTCGAAGAGCAGGACCGGGCTGCGGGTGTCCGCGACCAGTGTTCCGCCGATCTCGATCTGCACCTGTCGTGAGCTGCGGAGTGCGTCGACGCGCACGTACGGGTCACGGGGGTGGACGAAGATCTCTTCCTCCTCCTCGTACCAGTGGTCGGGGCCCACGCCGGCACGCCCGAACCACTCGAAGGCGATGTGTCCGGCGAGTTCGGCGACGGGGAAGGTCCATGCGGCGTTGGGCTCTGTGACGCCGTCCACGAGGAGGTCGTAGAAGAGTGTGGAACCGGAGTGCGCTCCGGTGCCGGGGGCGGCCGCCGGACGGAGCAGATCGGTGCGGACGTCGTCCCGGGGGAACGCGTAGAGCGGCACGGGATGGCCGGGTTCCCATACGAGAACGGGCCGCCGGCTGTCGACGACGAAGGTCTCGCCTTTCTTTCCGCGCACACGACGCTCGCTCGGCTCCCAGGTCAGGACGGCGTCCGGTACCGGGTGACGGCGCTCGACGACAAGGGCGGGTGGAGTGGTCACGAAGTCCTCCTCTGCGACGGTGCTGATCAGAGTGTCCTCCGAAATCTCTGCCGGGGTCGCCGGGGACAACAAGGTCGGTGTGGGCGAGGCTTCGAGTCGTGCCGGCGGGGCGACAGGGCAGAAAAGCACGCCGTACCCGAAGGTGAGGTGTGCCTTCGGCGTTCGGCGTGCGGGTCGACCCCGGCGGGATCCATGACGAGCGGCGCACGGTGATCGACCGAGTCGGCCGCCCCCGCCCGCTCACGGCATGGGCAGGCGAGGCGGCAGTGTCCTACGGACGGTGCAATGCGGTGGGGGTCAGACCTGTGGCGGCGGCTGGTCCTGGCCCCGGTCCGAACCGAGCCGGCCCTTCAGCTGGTCCTGGGCGGTGTCGACCTGTCCGGTGTACTTGCCCTGGGTCCTCTCGTCGATGGTGTCACCCGCCTTGTCGATGCCCTTGCCCGCCTGGCTCTCGTGGCCCTTCAGCATGTGCTTGATCTTGTCCATCATGGACATGGGTCCTCCTCGGTGCGTTCACCCTGACCCTTCCAGCGTCGCCACTTGTGCCGCACTTCGCATCCGCACGTCACGACGGCCGTCCCACCTACACGGCTCGACGGACTGGAGATTGCCGCGCGCTATGTGCCCGCGAAGGACGAGGCCATGATCGGCGGGGATCTGTACGTGGTGCAGAGCACCCCGCACGGCACCCGCATCATGGTCGGAGACGTCCGGGGGAAGGGACTGGGTGCGGTGAACGCGGTCTGCGCGGACATCGGCGCCTTCCGGTACGCCGCGTACGAGGCCGAGGACCTCGGCCGGCTCGTGCCCGCGCTGGAGCGGGCGCTGGTGCGCGAGGGCGGACGGCGCGGGGGCGTGGAACAGCACGAGGGCTTCACCACGGCCCTGCTGGCGGAGTTCTCCGCCGACCTGGATGTCGTCGGAATGATCACGCTGGGACACGCCGCAGGCCGACGACGGCACGCAGGCTCGTCGCTCCAGGCCGGAAACCTTGAAGGCCGTGCGGACCGTCTCGCGGTCGTGCGGGCCGAAGGCGGTCCCGGGACGGCGCGCTGACGGACCGCGGCGCAGGGCCCTCCCATGCCGAGGGGACGGAGGGGCCGTTCTCGCGCGTCGGGGCCGGCTTCATGCGGGGATTCTCGTCCCCGATATCCCGCGGACGGCCGGTGTGCCGGTGGCATGGTGGACGTACTCGCGTACCAGCCGGAAGCCGGCGTTCCAGGCGAGCAGCCGACTGGCCCTGTTGTGTCGCGAGCAGCTCCAGCTGGGGGTGTGGCCACGTGCCGTGACGTCGGCGCAGAGCGCGGTGACACAACTGAGGGCGAGCTGCCGGCGGCGGTGGTCGGGGGCGGTGACGACGGCAAGGTCCTCGTACGCGCTGCCGAGAAAGTATGTGCACGCCACGGCGAGTGCTTCGTCTTGGCGGAAGGCGCCCCAGGCGTGCCCGGAGGCGGCGAGCCCGGCCGGGCCGCCCCAGCTGGCGTGTATCCAGGCGGCACCCGGGCCGAGCGCCGCGAGTGCGCCGGCATCGGCGGGGGTGACGCGGCGTACGGCCACGCCCTTGGGGGTGCGCGCAGGGGAGGTCGGGTCCTCCTGCTGTACGTAGACCATGCGCTCCCACGGCATGATCCGGTCGAAGGAAGCGCCAAGGACGGGAAGGAATCGGGCAGGTGCCTCGATGTAGCGCGAGCCGAGCGGTGCGAGTTCCGCGGGGACGAGTGCGCCGGGATCGCCACGCAGCAGTACGTGGGCGGCGCAGTCGACGGCGATCGCGCGCGGCTGGACGGTGTGGTCGGCCCAGAAGCGGCCGATCCCGGTGGTCAGGACATGCTCGGCCAGGGCTGCCGGCCCCGGCGCTCCGGCAGGGAACCAGTGTGAGTGCGCGGGACGTTGGTGCGGCGGGAGTTCGATCATGGTGGGTCCCTTCCGGAGCCGGGTGTACGGGAGAGGGGCGGTCTGTACGCCGGGTACGGGCCGCCCCTGCAGGCGGTTCAGCCGCTAGTTGGCGGCTTTGCTGCCGTGGTTGGCCTTCTTCCTGCGGCGGTCCTTCTTTTTGCGGGCGCGCTTCGACATAGGCGGGGTCGACGCGCTCGTCGCGGTCGTAGTACGCGCCGTTGACGATCTCCACCTCCGGGTAGCAGAGCCGCACCACATGGGCGGCGCCCTCGGCGGGGGAGGCCCCGTGGTGGCCGTAGAGGGAGAGAAGCCCGGTCTCGCAGATCCCGGGGTGGAGGGAGACGGCAGTGACCCGCGGGTCGGCGGCGAAGACGGTGAGGGCCGGCTGAGACCGGGCATAGGCGGCGAGTCGCGAGTAGCGGCGGGCCCGGATCGGGTCGCTCCACCGGATGGAGCCGGTGCGGTGCAGCGACGACGACACGTTGACCACGCGGCCGCCCGGGTCGCTCGTGAGCGCGGCCTCGAGGAGGTAGTGGGAGAGGAAGTTCACCTGAAAGGCGATCTCGTTGCCGTCGGCGGTGACCGTGTGTCGCTCGGCCGCCGCCATGCCCGCGTTGTTGACCAGCACGTCCAGGTGCGGGTGGGTCGCGACGACCCGCCGGGCCATCGCCTCCACCTCCTCGAAGTGCGTGAAGTCGGCTGCGTAGGCGCTGAAGATGATCGCCGACGTGATGACCGACGGGCCGTGCAGGCCACGATGGTCAGCGCCGATTCCCGGACAGGGAGGTGACCACTTCATGGTGACCGTCCTCACGGGCGCAGCGAGTCAGTCCGCCAACTCCCTGGTGCTCAGCGGTATGTGCCAGGAAATCCGGCGCTGGACGGCGGCCATGTCGTCCTGCAACGGAGAGGGCGGTACGGCGAGCACGGGGCAGGCTGCGTGCGCGAGGCAGTACCGGGCGACCGAAGGATGCAGAGCCCTCCGCAGCCGCCCGCGCGCCCCGGCCCCGACGACCAGCAGGTCCTCGGGGCCGCTCGTCGCAGCGATCAGTGCGGCGCCCGGTGTGCCCCGCACGACCAGAGCCTCCATCGGCACCCCGGGCCCTGCCGGGCCGAAGGCGGTGTCCACCGCCCGGAGCAGCCGGTCGCCCGCCACCCGGCGGTACTCGGTGAGCAGCCCGGGCCACGGCTGATTGCGCTGCCCGAGCTCGCCGCCGGGAGGTGACCAGGCCAGTACGGCTCGCAGTACGGCATCGGTGCGCCGGGCCTCGGCCGCGGCCCGGTGCAGCGCTGTCAGACTGCCCAGCGTGCCGCTCACACCGGCCACCACACGGCGACCGCCCGCTCGCTCCATTGCGTCACCACTCCTTGCCGCACCTCAGGTCCTGACCTCATGGAAGGCCCAAGGACGGCGGCGATCATGGTGCGTTGTCGATTCCCTGACGCCGGGGTAGCAGAACCTGACGAACCCATGACGGCGTCACGCGTGAGGGGCGGGCACTGTTTTGCCGTGCGGGGCCGGAACCGGTGTCGCGACATCGCCGCCCGTCCCGAACCGGCGGGCCGCCCGGTCGCCGTCCGCGCTGATCACCCGGGCGCGCCGCTCCCGCTCGGCCTCTGCCTGCCGCGACATGGAACGCTTCGGCGACTCCGGCAGCTGTGCGTCCTTGATCTCGACCCGGTCGATGGGCGCAGAGCATCCGAGCCGTGCGGGGTGCCGGGCCGTCACCATTCGGCCTGTGTGCTTCGGGCCTCGCCATGGGTCGCGAAGGACCTGGGGAGATCCGACCGGAGATGTGATGCGTAGGCATCGGGACGGGCGGCGGGGTGCGTTTTCGCTGTGCTGGAAGCAGCGGCTTGCTGCCGACAGGGTGAGCGGGCGGCAGCATGTCCCCCGGAAAGCCCAACGATGCGCCAGATACGCCTGTTTTCCCGGCTTTTCACGGCCTGTCAGATGCCGCGTCGGTCCGTGAGACCCGTTGTTCGTACACCCGGTCGGCCCCTTCGCGTCACACCTTCGGTATGTCCGATATGACAGCTAAAGGGACTATTAGTACGTTCATCGCAGGTCGGCTTCCTGGCCGACGTCTCTGAGACAGGGAGAAGTGACATGACGACGCGTAACGTCGCTGTGACCGCCGCCGTAGTGGGCGCCGCGGTTCTAGCTACAACTGGCATTACCTATGCCTCGGCTGCCGGATCCGCTCCGGCCGCCCCGGCTGTTCAGCAGGCTGCCCCCGCCGCGGCTGGCCCTGGTGGCGAAGGTAACGGAAACGGAAACGGAAACGGAAACGGAAACGGAAACGGAAACGGAAACGGCGACGAGGGTCGCGGTGGCAACGGCGGCAACGGCGGCGGTGACCGCGGCGGCAACGGCGGCGGTGGCGGCGGCGGCGGTGACCGCGGCGGCAACGGCGGCGGCGGCGGCGGTGACCGCGGCGGCAACGGCGGCGGTGGCGGCTACGGCGGCGGTGGCGGCGGTGGCCGCGGCGGCAACGGTGGCAACGGTGGCGGCTACGGCGGCGACGGCGGTTACGACGACGGCGGCTACGGCAAGGACCGGATCCACATCAACGAGCGGTCGTACTCCGCCCACTCGGACGGCTGCATCACCGTGGTCAGCGGTCTGGGCTCGCGGAGCTTCAACGTCCGCAACGACAGCCGTCGTACCGTTGAGCTCTTCCGTGGGGCGACCTGCGACAACGGCTCCCCGGTTGCCACTGTCGGTCCTTGGAGCACCAGCAACGGCGTCTTCACCCGCTTCGTTCACGGGGGCGTGTGGGTGAAGAACGGCGTCGTGGGCAGCTTCCGAGTGGTCAGGGACCACGACGGCAAGTGGTAACAGCTCCACCCGCATCACATGGAAACCCCGGCCCGTCGGAATCGGGCCGGGGTTTCCGGCATGGGATACTCCTCGGCGCATGCCCGGCTCCGGACGGTCGCACACGCGTGCGACCTGCGTCCTGTGCCCCATACACCTGCTACGTCATAGAAGGCGGTGGATGATGCGGCCGGCCGCGGACTTCGAGACCCCGGACAGCGGCGCCGACCGGCGCACCGTCAGGTTCGTCCGCCTGCGCGCGGCGCAGGCGGGTCGCTCGGACCGAAGAATCCCGGCGTGCGCCCGTCGCGAAAGCCAGGATCTCGGTAGTGGCGGTGTACGCCGTCCACTGCAACAGGAACGTTGACTCCCCACACCGTCGTGCCGGCATGCAAGCCGGACTTCACGAATCCGGTTCCGGTCCACTTCGGTGGGGACGGTGGCCCGTGTGCTGGTCTCGTCGTCGCTGACCTGGAACTTCCGGAGATCCTCATTCCTCGGTCTGCCGCAGTGCATAGTCAACGCGCTGCCACAGAAGGCGAGTTGGTTCGTGTGGCCGCCCGGGCCGAACCGACAGTGTGTCGGCAGTGCGGTCATCCGATCCGTACACCTACTACCAGAGGCCGAGCCGTGCGAGCGGGTCCGGTCTGCCCGGGCCAACTCGTCGGCGAGGTGGAGAGGCTGATGCACGGGTCCGGCAGTGAACTGGTCGGCGACGTCTCGATCGCACGGCGGGCAGCGGCGATCCGGTGACGTTGTTTCACCCGTCTGGGCGGGCTGGCGTGCCGACAGGTTTCCCTGTCCGCACTCTAGAGTCCATCAAAGGCGCAGGTCCGTGGTCCACGTCGGACCGCCGGTACTTGCAAGGCTCGCTTCGCGACCGGAATGCCCGCCGTCACGCCGAGCCTGCCTGAAGGCACGGTGTGTTTGGGGGCGGCCTGCACTTCACACGAGAGAGGCACGGCATGGCGCACGGCTGCGGCAGGACGCGGTGGAAGCGCTTCGCCCTTGTCCTGCTTCCGAGCACGGTGGCTGCCGCGGCCCTGGGTATCGGCATGGCGCAAGGCGCACTGGCCGCGTCATTCTTCATCTCCGGCGACCGGTTCCAGGTCGCTGCGGACACACTGGTCGCTCGCGGTCTGAGTATCTACGGCACGGTGGACGTCACCAGAGAGGGCCGCCATGTGCCGGTCGTGGTCACAGGTGCCAGGCAAGCGACCATCACAAATCTGTGCCAGTCCGTAGAGGCCGCGATCCCGGTTCTGGGCGTGTACACACTGCGGCTCACCGGCGGCGACCGCGGCGACCGGGTCGAGGCGCGGGACCTCTTCATCGACCAGACATCCTTGGTGGCCGACCGGGCGATCTTCCATGACATCGACATCGGTGTCGCCGCGGGCTCGCTCACCAAAGGTCCGATCAACCCGGGCGACCGGGCCTCGGGCTTCTTCGATCCCAACGCCTCTGCTCAGGAGGCCGCATCGGTCACCCTGACCGACGTGCGCTCGAACGCGGTTGCGGTCTCGGCTGCCACCCTCAACATCCCCGACCTCGCATTGAGACTCAAGCAGGGCAGCCACCGCTGCTTCTGACTCCGGGCCCACGCCTACAGCCCCGGACACTGTGCCGATGCGTGGTCGTGGAGGGCCGGCCCTGCCCGATCGGCTGAGGCCGGACGCGCACGCACTCGACGTACCGGACCGTCGCAGGTGATGCCTGCTCCTTCACCCTGAAAGCCGCACGTGATCAACGAGCCTTCCGGCACCCGCCCAGGACTACGCGACAGGATCGACGGCACACGACGCAGATTCAGAACTTGGCGCGGTGGGCGCCCGTTCTGGGCAGGTCTGTTCATGCTCTCGGCGGGGGCGCCCATCGTCTACTTCCCTTACGTCCACATCACGCTGGAGGGCGTCCCTGTGGCGCTGTCCACCACGGCCGGTGCCGCGTCACTGATCATCGGGATCCTGCTCATGGCCCTGGGCGTCACGCTCTGGTTCCATCAGCAGGTGCGCGTCTTCGCCGGGGTCGCGGGCTTGTTGCTCACCCTCGCCTCCTTCCCCCTGGCCAACTTCGGGGGCCTCTTTTTCGGACTGTTCTCCGGCCTTGTCGGGGGTTCCCTGGCTTGCGCCTGGGAACCCTCCCCGCCGGAGGCCGAGGTGCAGAACAGAGAAGTCCCGGCATCTGTGACGATTCCGGGGAGCAAGGGCCCACATGGCAGTTGACAGTCTGACCGGTCACGCCTGGGGTGCCCCGGATACCCCGATGAGTTGCCGGGGCGAGAACCCGCCGACGACAGGTGATACGGACCGGTTGCGGCTGCCGATCACCAGGGCACTGACACTGACAGCACTACCGGCGTTGCTGCTCGGCGTGGCGGCGGCGGGTTCGACGGCGCGGCCGGCGGCCGACGGCACCTCTGCGTTCGAAGTGGCGCGTTCCGATGCCCCGCTCGACCGGCCGTCCGCCCGGTTGGCGAACGAACCCTGGATTCTGCGCGCCGGCAGACTCGTCCTGCACGGCAGCGCCTTCCGCGGCGTGGTGACCGTGCGTACCCCGGCCGGGCCCAAGCGCCTTCTGAAGTTCACGTCCCGGTCCGTGGACATCGGCGACCTCGACCTGACGACACGTCCCAGCGGGGCCATTCACCTGCAATCCAAGCCCGCCACTACCTCCACCATCAGGGGCGACGGCTTGGTGACGCTGTACCTCGAGGAGCTGTCCGGCACGCTGACCAGTCTGGGTGGGGCACCCCTGCCCGCGGTCCGCAGCGTCACTCTCACCCCCGATGCCCTTCCGCAGTGGCTCTTTCACGCTGTCGCACACCCGCGTACCGTCTCGTTCGACACCGTGACCGTTTCCCAGGCCGGCCAGTTCGACGGCGATCTGACCATCGAGGGTGCGCTCTTCCGCGCCGCTGGTGAGTGAGACGTCGCGGGTTCCGAGAGGCCACCGACGGACGTGCCGGACGGCCCCCGCGGATTGCTGTGTGCTGCGCGACCCGCAGGGCCCGGCGAACCTGGGGACCGTCCCTGTCGGCGCTCGCCACAACACCCGGGCCCGGACCTGAGCATGGGGCCGACCCTGCACCACCTCTCGCCTACTACGGCGTCGTTGTGTGCACATTGCCTGAGGAACATATCCACCTGTCCGTACGCGAGGTATCCGAAGAACTCGGGCGCCCAACTCGCCAAAGCACTGGAGTCCCGACGATTCCTGCCCGGATGCCCTCTTCAATCACTCGGTGGTCCGCGTGACATGGCGAGATGCCGCAGCGTATGTGCAGGCGGCGGGCAAGGGGATATCAATGATTCCTCAGCGGGAAGGAGTCGCGCGCCGCTCCAAGACATCCCCTCCCCTTGCAGAAGCGCTGCAACAGCTGCCGAGTGCAACGTCAGTGAGCCCCCGACAGGCCATACCACCACCAGTGAGCCGTTATCGGAGCGGGCGTCAGTCCTTGAGGCGTATACGACCCGTGTGGCAACGTCTGGGAATGGGCGAGCACACAATTCGAGCCCAGCCGTCCCGTCACAAACTCAAAGGCAGCGCATTTGCCGGCCCATTTTTTTCCCTGGCCCGTCCTTCGTCCTCATGCGATGCCCCTCCTCGCGATGTCCGACGACGACAGCCGGTTTTGCTGCGCCCTCGGCGCCGGGGGCAACACCAAGAGGTACATGAACGAGTGCCCTGCCGGCTCCGGCGTCTCACCGGAGTCAACCGTGCGGCCTGGGGTGTGCGGGCGGCCCTGTCGCGAAGCGACGAGATCGGGACGGGCGCCCGGAAGGGCTCCTTGCCGGCCTCCTCGTCCTCGGAGACCTAAGGGCTGTCCCGTAATCCCTGGCGGGCGCGCGACGACAGCTACGGCACCTCGCTGCGTTGTCGGAACGCCCGAATACGCCCAGTATGAGGA
>NZ_JBEXID010000076.1:0-32440 GCF_040608395.1 Streptomyces sp. NPDC005181 | reverse complement strand
CGATCCGCGACGAGCCCCAACGAGCACTCCCCATCCTGGGCATCACCAACGATCCGGACACCTACGGAACTTGATCAAGCCCTGGGTGTGCGGGGCCCGGCGGTGCGGGCGGCAGGTACCGTAGGAGAACGACTTCGTGGGCCTCCTGGCGGGCTGCGTATACCCAGGAGGAACTCATGACGACGAACCGCGGACGCAAGGACGTCATCCGCGACCGGATGGCCGCCACCGGCGAGTCGTACAACGTCGCCGCCCGCAATCTGAAGGCGATGAAGGACATGGGCGCCACCCGTGACGCCGTCCTCACCCAGCGCTGGCGCCCGGCGGACTCCCTCGATGTGCCGTGCCCGTGCGGCGGGACGTGCGAGCCGGGCGAGACGTGCGGGCGCTGCCATGCCCGGCACCGGCACGTGGCGCGCTACCCCGGCAGCGTCACCGAGGTGGAGACGTGGGCGGACCGGTACGACTGCATGGGCTGCTCGTCCTCGTACACGCTGACCGTGGTCCTGCGCGGCCGCTCCTGGGGCGTCGCCGCGACGGTGGTGCAGGGCGGAGCCGCGGAGCCGGTGGTCAGGGCCCGGGTGTTCCCCGGCGTCACCCACCCGCTGCTGCGCCCCGAGACGCCCGAGGACGACTGACCGGCGGCGGAGGGCCTGCCCCCGCAGCCGGGCGTCGTGTCAGCTCTCGTCCGGCGCCAGGCGCAGCGAGATCGAGTTGATGCAGTACCGCTGGTCCGTCGGCGTCGGGTAGCCCTCGCCCTCGAACACATGCCCCAGGTGGGAGCCGCAGCGTGCGCACCGCACCTCGGTGCGGGCCATGCCGAGGCTGCGGTCCTGGATCAGTTCGACCGCGTCCGTGTCCTTCGGGTCGTAGAAGGACGGCCAGCCGCAGTGCGACTCGAACTTCGTGTCCGAGCGGAACAGCTCGGCGCCGCAGGCCCGGCAGGAGTAGACGCCGGCCGTCTTGGTGTCGGTGTACTCACCGACGAAGGCCGGTTCGGTGCCGGCCTGGCGCAGGACCGCGTACTCGGCGGGTGTCAGCTCCGCCCGCCATTCCTCGTCCGGCTTCTCGATGTCGTACGACACAGTGGCTCCCTCAGCTCGACAGGTGGTCCAGGATCTGCGGGCCGAGGTCCGTGACGTCGCCCGCCCCCATGGTGAGGACGAGGTCGCCGGGCTTCGCCATTCCCGCGACGACCTCGGGGACCACCGCTTGGTCGTGGACGGCGGTGACGTCGGCGCCGGCCGCCTTTGCCGCGTCGATGATCAGGGTGCTGGTGACGCCCGGGATCGGGTCCTCGCGGGCCGGGTAGATGTCCAGGACCACGGAGGCGTCGGCGAGGGCGAGGGCCTGGCCCATCTCCGTACCGAGCTCCTGGGTGCGGGAGAAGAGGTGCGGCTGGAAGACGACCAGGAGGCGCGATTCGGAAGCGGCGCCGCGCATCGCTTCGAGGTCGGCGGTCATCTCCGTCGGGTGGTGCGCGTACGAGTCGATGACCTGGACGCCCGCCGCTTCGCCCTTGAGCTGGAGGCGGCGCTTGACCCCGGTGTACTTGCCGAGCGCGGAGGCCAGGTTGTGCGCCGGGATGCCCAGTGCGACACCGGCGGCAAGGGCGGCGACCGCGTTGTGGGCGTAGTGGCTGCCCGGTACGGAGACCGTGAACGTGAGGAACTTGCCGTTCAGGATGACCGTGACTTCGCTGGTCAGACCGCGCGGGGTGATCTTGTGGACGCGTACGTCGGCGGTCTCGGACTCGCCGTACGTGACGATGTTGAGGGAGGAGAGGTCACGTACGCGCCTCGTCAGCTCGACCGCGCCGGACTGGTCGGCGGAGACGACCAGGGTGCCGCCGGGGACGATCTTCCCGGCGAACGTCTCGAAGGAGTCGTAGATCTCGTCCATCGAAGCGTAATTCGCATGGTGGTCCAGCTCGACATTGAGGACGATCGCGACCTCGGGGTCGTACTTCTGGAAGCTGCGGTCGCTCTCGTCGGCCTCGGCGACGAAGATGTCGCCCTCGCCGTGCGTCGCGTTCGTGCCGGGGCCCGCGAGGTCGCCGCCGATGGCATACGAAGGGTCGAGGCCCAGCTCGGAGAGGGCGACGGCCAGCATCGACGTGGTGGTCGTCTTGCCGTGGGTGCCGGCGACGGCGATGGCACGCAGGCCCTGCATCAACGAGGCGAGCGCGTCCGAACGGTGCACGACGGGGATCGACAGCTCGGCGGCGCGCAGCAGCTCCGGGTTGTCGGCGCGGATGGCGCTGGAGACGACGACGCAGGACGCGTCGTCCGCCAGATGACCGGCGGCGTGCCCGATGTGGACCGTCGCGCCCAGTGCCCGCAGGGCCTCGGCCGTACCGGACTCCTTGGCGTCGCTGCCCGCGACCTTCGCGCCGCGCCGGGCGAGAATCTTCGCGACGCCTGACATTCCGGCGCCGCCGATGCCGATGAAGTGCGGTCGTTCCATGGCGGCAGGAATACCGGGTGCCATGCGCATATCTCCCAAAAGTTGTGGTGCGACGCCCCCAGCCTATTCGCTGTGCGCGAAGAGTTTGAGCACAGGTACGCCGACCTTGTGCCGGGCCCTGGACGCCCAGTCGCGGTGGAAGAACTCCTCCACGTAGTGCGGCGCGGTCAGGACGATGACCTCGTCGGCCCCTGCCTCGTCGACCACGGACTTCAGCTTGTCCAGCGGGTGGTCCTCGACCACCTGTCCGACCGCGTCGGAGCCTGCCTTGCGCAGCGCGGCGAGCGAGACCTCGAGCGCCAGCTCGGCCGACTGCCTGGCGTCCTTGCCCTCGGGCTCCCCGAGCTCGCGGGCCGCTTCCTTCAGCTCGCCGATCGCCACGTCGTCGATGGCGCGCAGCAGTACGTCGGCCTGGTCACCGCGCGGCTGCATCAGTACGACGAACGAGGTCCCCTCGTCCCCGTGGAGGGTCGTGACGAACTCGACGTCCTCGGAAGTGAGGGGCTTCTCGATCATCAAAACGCTGGTGAACACCACAGGCGCCCTTCTGCTTCGTCGGCCGTCGCAGGCCGCTGCTGAAACCGTCATTCCCGTGCCCGCACGGGGTCTGCGAGAGCTATTGTGCCCACCGGAAGCTAACCGGAACGAAATATTCCGCTGATTGTCAGATCCGACGGTACCGAGTGAAGAGGAACCCGGCCTCTTCCAGCAGCGACGCCAGGGTGAATCGTTCCGGCACCGCCACCGACGGGCCACCGGCGATCCGCTGGGCGTCTCCGGCGGTCAGCATCGGCGAGAGGGTCAGACACAGCTCGTCCAGCACCCCGGCGGCGACGAACTGACCGAGCAGCCGGGGTCCGCCCTCCGCCAGCTGCCGCTTGAACCCGCGGTCCGCGAGTTCCCGTACGGCCCTGGCGGGATCCACCCGGGAGCCCTCCCCCGCGATCACCACCTCGGCGCCCGCCCTCCGGGCCGCTTCGATCCGGTCCACCGGCGCGCCGGCGCCGGTGAGAACGAGGGTCGGGACGAGCGGCGAGACGAAGAGCGGAAGAGAGAAGTCCAGATCCAGGCTGCTGCTGACGACGGCGACCGCCGGTGCGGGCCCCTGCCCGGCAGCCGCCCGCCGCGCGGCGAAGGCCTCCCGGGCCCGGGCGGGCCGGTAACCCTCCATGCGTACCGTCTCCGCACCCGCCACGACGACATCGGCCAGGCCGCGCAACGTACCGAAGATCCGCATGTCCGTCTCGCAGGAGATCGGCTGCGAGCGGCCGTCGTGCTGGGCGGCGCCGTCGAGCGTGGAAACCATGTTGGCGCGCAGCCACGGGCCATCCCCTGCGGGGTACGCATAGGCGTCGGCGAGCTCGTCCAGGCTCCACTCCCCTTCTTCGGCAGCCGGTGTCTGGTCGGTCACAGGGAACAGGCGTCGCATTCGTGCAGTGTCGCACGGCGCTTAAGCTTGACAGTTGTGTCGTCCTCCACCGCCGTGCCTGGGCAGAGCCCCATAGCCGAAACGGCCCCGCTGTCCCTGTGCGCCCTTGAGCCGCATGTCCCTGCCGACCGTCTGGTCGCCGAGATGGTGCCGCCGCCACGCTTCGACTCGGTGCGCTTCGACACCTACGTCCCCGACCCCGGCCAGCCGAGCCAGGTGGACGCGGTCAAGGTCCTCGGCGGGTTCGCGACCGGACTCGGCGGTGCGCACGCGACGGGTGCGGGCAAGCGCAAGTGGTTCAGAAAGCCGGCGCCGGTGGCCGGGCCGCTCGGCGTGTATCTCGACGGCGGTTACGGCGTCGGCAAGACGCATCTGCTGGCCTCGCTCTGGCACGCCACGCCCGCCGCCCCGTCGCTCAAAGCGTTCGGCACCTTCGTGGAGCTGACAAATCTGGTGGGCGCCCTGGGCTTCCAGCAGACCGTGCAGACACTCAGCGGGCACCGGCTGCTCTGCATCGACGAGTTCGAACTCGACGACCCGGGCGACACCGTCCTGGTGTCGTCGCTGCTCAGCAGGCTGGTCGAGGCGGGAGTCGCGCTGGCCGCCACCTCCAACACGCTGCCGGGCAAGCTCGGCGAGGGGCGCTTCGCCGCCGCCGACTTCCTGCGGGAGATCCAGGGCCTGTCCTCCCACTTCCGCCCCCTGCGGATCGACGGCGAGGACTACCGGCACCGCGGACTGCCCGAGGCCCCCGCCCCGTACTCCGACGAGCAGGTCACCAGGGCGGCGTACGCCACCGGGGGTGCGAGCCTGGACGACTTCCCGTCGCTGCTCGCCCATCTGGCCCGTGTCCATCCCAGCCGCTACGGCGCGCTGACGGACGGCATCCGGGCGGCCTGCCTCACCGACGTGCAGCCGGTGCCGGACCAGTCGACGGCGCTGCGGCTCGTGGTGCTCGCCGACCGGCTGTACGACCGGGAGATACCGGTGCTCGCCTCCGGGCTCCCGTTCGACCGGCTGTTCAGCGACGAGATGCTGAACGGGGGGTACCGGAAGAAGTACTTCCGGGCGATCTCCCGGCTGACGGCGCTGGCGCGCGACGCAAAGGGACTGGTGGCGCAGTAGGTTCGGATGCGGTAACTCCACCATCCGAAGGGAACCAGCATGGCAACCACGCGTCAGGCACACACGGTCTGGGAAGGCAACCTGATCGAGGGCAAGGGCGTTGTCACCTTCGACTCCTCCGGCATCGGGGACTACGAGGTGTCGTGGCCGTCCCGCGCGGAGAAGGCGAACGGCAAGACCAGCCCGGAGGAGCTCATCGCGGCGGCGCACTCCAGCTGCTTCTCGATGGCGCTTTCCAACGGTCTGACCACGGCCGGCAATGCGCCGACCCGGCTGAACACCCAGGCCGAGGTCACCTTCCAGCCCGGCACCGGCATCACCGGCATCCACCTCACCGTGCAGGGCGAGGTGCCCGGTCTCGACGAGGCGGGCTTCATCAAGGCAGCCGAGGACGCCAAGGCGAACTGCCCGGTCAGCCAGGCGCTCACGGGCACGACGATCACGCTGACCGCTTCGCTCGTCTGATCCCACGGGCCACGGCAGGCCCCCCCGTCGCCGGCCCTCTCGGTGGCCCGCATGGTTCCCGCGCGGCGATACGCGTGGTACACACATGCGGGTCACTTCTCCTGTCCGCCAGCAGGGAGTTGCCTCATGTCATCTGCACCAGCACGACGACTCGCAACACGACGACAGGTCCTGGCCGGCAGCGGTGCGACCGCTGTCTCGATCGCCTTCGCCGGGGCTTTCTCCGAACTCTTCGCGGGCACCGCCGCCGCCCGTGGCCACAGCGGCTACGGACCGCTGGTCCCCGACCCGGACGGCCTGCTCGATCTGCCGAAGGGGTTCCGCTACCGGGTGCTGTCCCGGGAGGGCGACCGACTGCGCTCCGGCGAGGGTTTGGTCCCCAGCAACCACGACGGCATGGCCGCCTTCGCCGGCCACCGGGGCCGCGTCCACCTCGTCCGCAACCACGAGAACCGGGTCACCGCGAAGATCGCGGTCCCGGCCGTCGAGGGCCTCACCTACGACCCGATGGGCAAGGGCGGCTGCACAGCACTCGAGCTCGACAGCCGCGGCGCCGTCCTCGGCGAACGCGTGGCCATCGCCGGCACCGCGGTGAACTGCGCGGGCGGCCGCACCCCTTGGAACACCTGGCTGACCTGCGAGGAGACCGACGACCGGGCCGGTACCAACGGCTACACCAAGGACCACGGCTTCATCTTCGAGGTGGATGGCGCCGACCCGCACCGCACCGGAGCCGTGCCGCTCACCGCGATGGGCCGGTTCCAGCACGAGGCCATCGCGATCGACCCGAACAACGGAATCGTCTACGAGACGGAGGACGCGTTCGAGAAGCCGTTCGGACTGTTCTACCGCTTTCTCCCGGAGAAACCGCTGGGCGGCACGGGCTCCTTGCGGGCCGGCGGCGAACTGCAGGCCATGCGGGTGCCCGGCGTCCCCGACCTCTCCGTCATCCAGGAGACCGGTGCGAGCTTCGACCGGATCGAGTGGGTGCCCGTACCGGATCCGCAGGCCGCGGGGACGCCCATCCGGCTGCAGGACTTCGGGCCGAAGGGCATCACGCACGCCCAGAAGCTGGAAGGCTGCTACTGGGGCGGCTCGTCGGTCTACTTCGTCTCCAGCTTCGCGCAGAGCGCGGCGGGCTCGGCGGCCGACCACTTCGGCCAGGTGTGGCGGTACGAGCCGAAGCGCCGCCGCCTCACCCTGGTGGTCGTCTTCGGCCCGGGTACGGACGTCCAGCTGCCCGGCGAGTCCCCCGACAACATCTGCCTGGCGTCCGACGGCGGGCTGATGGTGTGCGAGGACGGCAACGGCGCCCAGCATGTGTTCGGTGTGACGCGCGGCGGCGAGGTGTACGCGACGGCGCGCGGTCGGCAGAACATCGGTACGCCGGAAGAGCCGGAGTGGGGCGAGTTCGCCGGGGTCACCATCGCGCCGGACGGCGGAACGATGTTCGTGAACTGCTACACCCCGGGGACGACGTTCGCCGTGACGGGCCCTTGGCGCTGATGCGCTGAGCACTACGGGGGCAGCGGGCAGCGCGGTCCGCCGCCCCCGTACCGGACCGGTCCGCGGCGCCTACCAGTTGGTGAAGGACCCGTCCGTCGTGCGCAGGTGCGGTCGCTCGGCGGCGGAGGCCTGGTACTTCCGGGCCTCGTCCCGGTCGATGACGACGACGATCCCCGGCAGGTCGCTGCGCTCGACCCGCCCCGGGACGACCGTGGGCCGTTGCGCGAAGAGCGCGGCGATGGCCGGCTCGGGGTCGGTCTGATGCTCCTGGATCGCCACATAACTGTGGTCGGTCATCCACGGCATCTGGGACCACATCAAGAACTCGGGGAAGTTCGACTCCGAGAACATGACGCTGGAGTGGGTGGGGTCGCTGCCCGGCAAGCGCGAGTACCGGCGCTTCCTCGGCGACTACGTCCTCCACCAGGGCGACATTCTCGGCCAGACCGAGTTCGCCGACCGGGTCGCCTTCGGCGGCTGGTCCATCGATCTGCATCCGCCGCAGGGCATGTACGCCGCGGAGTCCGGCGCCAAGCAGCGTTACGCGGACGGCATTTACCACATTCCGTACCGCAGTCTGTATTCGGTGAACACGTCGAACCTGCTCTTCGCCGGGCGCAACATCTCCGCCAGCCATGTCGCGTTCGGCTCGACCCGGGTCATGGCGACCTGCGCCACGATCGGGCAGGCTGCGGGCACGGCCGCCGCGCTCTGCGCCGCGGAGGGTGTCACCCCGCGCGAGCTGGAGGTCGCGGCACTCCAGCGGACGCTGCTGCGGGAGGACGCCTCCGTCATCGGTCTCGCCTCGACGGACCCGGCCGATCTCGCGCTGCGCGCCACCGCGACGGCCTCGTCCACCCTGACCGCGCTCACCGTCGAGACGCCTCAGGAGCGGTGGCCCCTGACGGCGGACGCGGGTCTCGTGCTGCCGGCCGACCCGGAGCTGACCGGTCTCCAACTGCTCGTCGACGCCGAACGGGGTACCGAACTCGTCATCGAGCTGTACGACCCGGAGCTCGGCCAGAACTACGTCCCCCGCCGCCTCGTCTCCACGTCCACGGTCCAGGTCGCCGCCGGCGAGAAGCAGTGGGTCGAGACACCACGGCGGCGGCGAGGATCGTCGTCGGGGCAACCAACGGAGCCGCGTCGGCACACATCGTCGCCGTGCGCGCATACGCGTAGGAGCACGAGAGTGGTCACAAGAGTCCTGGTCACCGGTGCGTGGACAGAACACCTAGCCCGAGCAGGCCGTGCGCTGGGCCTCCTGCCACTCGCAGACCGGGCAGAGGGTGATTCCCTTGACCGACTCCGGATACTCGGTGGGCTTCCGGCACAGCACGCACTCGGCATACGGAGGTTCCGATTCCGGTGTGCCGGAGGCCACCGTGGTCGGCCTCACGCCGGGCGTCTCGCAGTACGACTCGTCCATGCGCACGAGCCTACTCACCCGCGCAGCGAAGTGAGCCGGCAGACGACCGTCCCCACCGCGGCGGCCACAGCAGCGGCGCAGATCAGCGGCAGGACGGGAACGTGGACCGCAGCGGCGGCCCACCCCGGTCAGGTTCAGTTGGCCGAGGCCTTCTCGGGCTTGAGCTCGCTGGGCCGTACGATCACGAATCCCTCGCCGTCCAGCCTCAACTGGACGGCCTCCCCGGAGCCGCCGCGGATCATCGAGCCGAAGCTCTGCGAGCGGTGCAGCGACGTGGTCAGCTGGCTGCTCCAGCCGACCACGGCGTCCGTATCGACGCACACCGGCTGATGAGCTGTGACCGGGATCACTATGGGATGCCCCTCACACATCAGGCCGAGCTTGCCGTACCCGCTGAAGACGCTGTTGAAGATTCCGCCGCCGGTCATGCCGGCACCCTTCACCGTCTTGATCTCGTACGAGAGCGTGGCGTCGAAACACAGGACGTTGCGGCCGTTGATGGTGAGGACGTCGCCCTGCTCCATCTCCACGATGAAGCAGTTGGCGGCCTCGTGCGCGAACCACGCCTCGCCCTGGCCGCGGACCGCCATCAGCGGCAGCCCCTCTCCGGTGACAGCCCGCTTGAGCATGCCGCCGAGGCCCTGCCCCTTGCGCTCGAACTGCAGATCACCGCGGAAGGCGACCATCGACCCCTGGCGTGCGTGCATCTCGCCGTTGACGGCGTACTTGATGGACTTGGCGTTCTGCAAAGTCATTCCGGGGGCAGTTGCCGGCTGGACCATGTTCTCGCTGGAAAAGAGATCGCTCTTCATGCGGTGCATCCTCACCTGGAGCGATCCATTCCGCCAAGGAGCCGGGAAGCCCGGGAGAGGGGCGGCTGGCAGACTGGGACGAGTGAGCAGCAATGGCACCTCCCCGCCCCTGTCCCGGCCGGACTCCTCCGCCGGGTCGGACTCCCCGGCCCGGCCGGGCCCCGCGTCCATACCCGTCTCCCCGTTCCAGTCCGAGCGGAACAGCCGGGACGACGCCCCGCAGTACGTACTGCCGCTGGTCGTGCACATCGAGAAGACCGACCCCCCGGCCCGCACCGACGCACTGCGGACCGCCGCCCGCGCCGTCCTCGTGATGCTCTCCGACGAGCGGTCCGTCGGCGAGGGCGAGTGGGCGCAGGTCATCCGCGACTGGCAGGACGCGCGGATCCGCAAGGTCGTGCGGCGGGCGCGCGGCGCGGAGTGGCGAAAGGCGTCCGCCCTGCCCGGCATCACGGTCACGGGCGAGAGCGCCGAGGTGCGGGTGTTCCCGCCGGTGCCGCTGGACGGCTGGCCGAAGGAGCTGGCCAAGCTCCAGGTGTCGGGCACGGACCTGGCCGACCCCGAGCCGCCCGCCGCACCCGACCCGTCCGCCCCGGTGCTGTGGCTGAACCCGGAGCTCGGCATGTCCGCGGGCAAGGAGATGGCGCAGGCCGGGCACGGCGCGCAGCTCGCCTGGTGGGAGCTGTCGGAGACGGAGCGCAAGGCATGGCGCGAGGCCGGGTTCCCGCTCTCCGTCGCCACCCCGGACGCCGCCCGCTGGGCGGAACTCACCGTGAGTGGACTGCCGGTGGTGCGCGACGCCGGGTTCACGGAGATCGCCCCGGGATCCTGCACGGTGGTCGCCGACCATCCGGCGCTGCGTCGCTGAGTAACCGGCGCTGCGCCGCTCCCCGTCCGGCGTGGCGCCGTTGAACGCTCCGGTGCGCCGCTGCGTATCTCCCGATACTGCCGTAACCGGCACTACTGACCAGTATCTTGAACGATCAGTCAGGCGGCGGTCGTTGGAACCGGCAGCTGATTCGACGCCGTCACATCTCGGCCCGGGAGAAACCTTGTTGCGACGCATCAACGGAACGGCCCTCATCATCGCGGCACTTGTCGCCACGCTCGGCGCGCTCGCCTACCCCGTCTGGTCCTACGCCGACCGTTCCGGCACCGGTCAGGCCAATCTCAGCGCGTCGTCCGTCGCCACCCAGTGGGGTCCGCTCTCCGCGACCGACCGGGACTTCCTGGTGAGGGTGCGCCTGGCCGGGCTCTGGGAGCTCCCCGCCGGGCAGCAGGCCATCGAGCGTGCGCCGAGCGAGGCGGTCAAGGCCGCCGGGGACCATCTGGTGGTCGGGCACACGGATCTGGACCGCCGGGCCCGGGACGTGGCCGCCAAGCTCGGGGTGGAGCTGCCGAACCAGCCGACCGAGCAGCAGCAGGGCTGGCTGCGCGAGCTGACGGCGGCGAGCGGCGAGGACTACGAGCGCAAATTCGCCAATCTGCTGCGGTCCGCGCACGGCAAGGTCTTCGCTCTGGTCGCCCAGGTCCGGGCCACGACCCGCAATTCGCTGATCCGTCAGCTGGCGACCGACACCAACCAGACCGTGCTGGACCACATCACCATGCTGGAGGGCACCGGCTTCGTCGACTACGACGCGATCGCCCGCGACGCGGCGGCCGCGGCGACGGCCAGTCCGACCGGTCCGCCCCCGCCGGCCGGCGGGGTGGTGCCGCCCCAGCCGGTGCCCGCGGAGCCGACCGGTGACCAGTCGTTCACCTCGCGTCCGTCCACGATGCCGATGCCCTGATCCGGCCCGTTCGGGACCGGAACCTCAAATCCTGCTCTGAACGTCCCCCTCTTCGGATTGGCCACCGCCCGCCGGGGCCATTACCCCTGCACGGAGTGGAGGAGGGGGACACCATGGAGCTGGGCATCGGTATCGGTTGGCGGCCGGAGATCGCTGAGGCGGTGGAGGCACTGCCGGGGATCGACTGGGTGGAAGCGGTCGCGGAGAACCTCTGCATCGACCACCTGCCCGAATCCCTGGCACGGCTCCGGGCGCGCGGCGTGACCGTCGTCCCGCACGGCGTCTCGCTGGGGCTCGGCGGGGCCGACCGCCCCGACCCCGGCCGGCTCGCCGACCTCGCCGCCCGGGCCGTGCTGCTGGACACGCCGCTGGTCACGGAGCACATCGCATTCGTGCGGGCCGGGGGGCCGCGCACCGCGTCTCCCCGGCTCGAAGCGGGCCATCTGCTTCCCGTACCGCGGACCCGGGAAGCGCTGGACGTCCTGTGCGAGAACGTGCGGATCGCGCAGGACTCGCTGCCGGTGCCGCTGGCGCTGGAGAACATCGCGGCGCTGATCGCCTGGCCCGGCGAGGAGCTGACCGAGGGCCAGTTCCTGGCGGAGCTGGTCGAGCGCACCGGGGTCCGGCTGCTGATCGATGTCGCCAACCTGCACACCAACCACGTCAACCGTGGCGAGGACCCCGCGAAGGCGCTCGACGAACTGCCGGTGGAGGCGATCGCGTACGTCCATGTGGCGGGCGGCGTCGAGAAGGACGGCGTCTGGCACGACACGCACGCCCACCCGGTGACCCGGCCCGTCCTGGACGTACTCGCCGAACTCCGCTCCCGGGTCGGCCCGCCCGGCGTTCTGCTCGAGCGCGACGACGACTTCCCGCCGGCGGAGGAACTGGCGGACGAACTGACAGCGATCCGCGCCACGTTGGAAGCGGCGGGGAAGGCCCGGCCGGGCTCCGGGTCCGAGGCGGGGGCGCACGGCTACGGCTGCGTCGCCCCGGCTGCCTCCCCGGTCGAGCCCACAGACGGGGCCACCGCCACTGCCACCACCAGCGCTACCGCCACCAGCCGCGACACCGATGCCGCGCGCGACCGCGCCGCCGTCGCGCAGACCGCCTTGCTCTCCGCGCTCGTGGCAGGCACCCCCGCCCCCGAAGGCTTCGACCACCGCCGCCTCGGCATCCAGAGCCGTGCCCTGGCCGCCAAGCGGGCCGACGTCGTCGCCAAGGTGGCGCCCGAGCTGCCCGGGATCCTCGGAGACGGCTACCGGAACGCCTTCCTCGCGTACGCCAGGACCCGCCCCATGTCCGCCGGATACCGGCGCGACGCACTGGACTTCGCCGAGCAGCTGCTGCTCACCGGCCGGCCCGCGGACGACGCCGCCCGGCGTCGGCTGACCCGCTGGTGGCAGGACCGTGCGGCCGCCAGGCCGCCCCGTCGCGCCACCCGGCTGGTACGGGCCGCCCGCGCCACGCTCATCGGACGGTGACCGCCATGAACGTCGTCGCTCTGCTCGCGACGCTCGGCATCGTCGTCTCCTCGACACTCCTGATCACGGGGCTCGCCAAGGCCCGGCGCGGACCGGGTGGCCCCGTGCACGACCTCTACGAAGCGGCCTTCCTGAACGGCGGGCCCGGCAGGGTGGTGGACACCGCGCTCACCGCGCTGCAGACGGACGGACGCCTGGTGGTCGGCGGCCCCGGCATCGTCGCCGTCACGCGGCCGGTCGCCCACGATCCGGTGGAGAGGGCCGTGCTCCAGGCGCACGCCGCCGCCCCGAGCGGCGCGCTGCACACCCTGCGGGACGCGGCGATGCGGCACCCGGCCGTGCAGGAGGTCGGCGACGGACTTGCGGCCCGCGGTCTGCTGGCCGCACCGGAGACCACCCGGAAGTGGCGCCGCTGGGGCGTGTTCCAGGGGCTCGGCTGCCTGCTGGCCATTCCGGCCTCGTTCGCGGTGACGGTGGCTCAGTTCGTGGCGGAGAACGACCCGACCGACTTCTCCGTGCCCTTCGTCGTCAAGGTGCTCCCTGCCCTGGTCGTGGGTGTCCCGATCGGGCTGGTCTGCGCGGGCATGGCCCGTGCCCGGATCACCGGCGCAGGCCGGCAGGCGGCCCAGCAGTACCGCGCCGCCTACGCCGGCACCGCGGAGCCGGCCCATCTGGTGGCGACGCTCGGACTGCGTGCGCTGCCCGATCCCGTACTGCGGACACAACTGGTGACAGCGGCGCGGATGCGGACGACCGGCGGACGGCGGCCCATGTCGCCCTCGCACCTCTCCTCGTCCTCGTCCGGCAGTGACGACTACCTCATGGCGACGGCGTGGTGCGCCGGTTCGGGCCCGGCCGACTCCGGCTGCGGAAGTTCCAGCGGATCCCCGGGCGGCGGCGGAGGCAGCAACTGCGGAGGTGGCGGGTGCAGTTCAGGAAGCAGTTGCAGCTCCGGCTCCAACTGCTCCAGCAGCAGTGGTTCCAGTTGCTCCAGCAGCTCCGGCTCCAGTTGCTCCAGCAGCAGTGGTTCGAGCTGCAGCAGCAGCTCGTGAGAGGGCGGCGCGGCCTCCACAGCCGCTTCGGTCACCTCGGTCCACCGTCCGCATGGTGGACAGCCGTGGCGCTCCGCCATCCGCCTCGCATAGAAATCCCGACATGCTCTGGGTTCTGTTTCTGCTGGTCGCATGGGGTGCGGCGGCCCTGTCCTGTCTCCGGCTCTGTCTGGCCGCCGCGTCCGTCGACCGGGCGCGGGACCCCGGAGACGTCGAACTGACCCTGTACGAGACGGCGTTCCTGACAGGCGGCCCGCACCGAGTCGTCGACCTCGCCCTCGTCACCATGCATCTGCGCCGCCGTCTGCTGCTTGCCCACACCGGCTGGGCCACGGTCGTCGACCCCGAGGGCCGGGACGAGGTCGAGCGCACGGTGATCCGTGCCATCGGCCCGGAGGGGCAGTCGCCGATACCTCCGGTACGTTCGGCGACCGCCGCCGCCGATGCCGTACGCGCTCTCGCCGACCGCCTCGTCAGGGCGGGTCTGGCCCTGCCCGGCGGCGAACGGACGGACATCGCGTCGGCGGTGCGCGCGGTGCGCGGATCGGCCCTGCTGGCGGCCGTGATGGCGGGTGCCGCGCTGCTGTTTCCCGGCCAGGGGCGCGGGATCGGCAGCCCGGAGGCCGCCGAACTCGTCTGGTTCGGGCTGCCGCTCGTCCTGACGCTCGGCGCTCTGGCCATCGCCCGGATGGAGATCCATCCGTACAGTTCCTGGGCCTCCCCCACCGGGCAGCGGGTGCTGAATTCGGTCGCCGCCCCGGCGGGCGGCGCGGATCACGACGTCCTGACGGCGGTCGCCGTACGAGGTGTCCGTGCCGTCGGCGATCCGGCGCTGCGCGCCGCGCTCTCGGGTGGCGGCCACCCGGCGCATCCCCCGCACCAAGGTCACTGAATACAGCGCGGCAGGGATCGACGTCCCGCTCGACCATTCGAAGCCGTACGGCCGCCGCATCGCACTCCGGGCCCGCCGCGCTCCCAGGGAGCAGGTAACCGGCCCGCGCCGGAGGCCGAGGACGAGCGGGGAAGGACGTGTCACTCCCCCGCCCGTCCCGGGAACACCACAGGTCAGAGCCTACGGCGCGCCCGGAGCCGAACCCGGTGTCGCTGGAGCGGCGGGCAGCGCACAGCCGTGCGCCGGCGCCCGCCGTCTGATCTTCCGGGTTGGGGTGGTCGGAGCCCGCTCGCTACGCAAGCCCGGCCACCAGGTCTGCGACGGACTTCCTGCGGCCCGTGTAGAAGGGGACCTCCTCGCGGACGTGCATCCGCGCCTCGGAGGCCCGCAGATGACGCATGAGGTCGACGATGCGGTAGAGCTCGTCGGCCTCGAAGGCCAGGACCCACTCGTAGTCGCCGAGCGAGAAGGAGGCGACGGTGTTGGCGCGGACGTCGGGGAAGCTACGGGCCATCTTGCCGTGGTCCGCGAGCATCCGGCGGCGGTCCTCGTCGGGCAGCAGGTACCAGTCGTAGCTGCGCACGAAGGGGTACACGCTGATGTAGTTGCGCGGCGTCTCGTCGGCCAGGAACGCCGGGATGTGCGCCTTGTTGAACTCGGCGGGGCGGTGCAGCGCCATGTTCGACCAGACCGGCTCCAGCGCCAGGCCCAGCTTGGTGCGCCGGAAGAGGTTGTACGCCTCCTGCAGCTCGTCCGCCGTCTCGGCGTGCCACCAGATCATGACGTCGGCGTCGGCACGCAGGCCGGAGACGTCATAGGTGCCACGGACGGTGACGTCCTTGGCGGCGAGCTGGTCGAACAGCTCCTGGACCTCGTCGGCGTAACCGGCGCGGTCGGCGGGGAGCACATCACGAAGCTTGAAGACGGACCACAGCGTGTAGCGGATGACCTCGTTGAGGTCCTTGGCCTTCTTACCGGCGTTGGGGATCTTCTCAGGCGCACTCATACGGCTATTGTCCCGCCTCGCTCCGTGTGCCCTGAACCAGGGTCGCAGTGGTAATGATCTCTCCCGTGAGATCGGCGGCGATCTCGTCCGCGGCCCGGTGGGCACTGGCGATGCAGGCCGGGATGCCGACACCGTCGTACACCGCTCCGCAGACCCGAAGTGCCGGCAGCTTGGCGACCTCGTCGCGGATCCGGGCGACCCGCGTCAGATGGCCGACGGGATACTGGGGCAGGCCGCCGATCCACCGGGTGACCTCCGTGTCCACCGGCTTCGCGGTGAGACCGGTCGCCTCGGCGAGGTCGCGCAGCGAGACGTCGACGAGTTCGGTGTCCTCGCGGTGCAGGTGGTCCTCCTCGCCGTACCGGCCGACGGAGGTACGCAGGACGAACAGGTCGGGGGCGGCGTCGGCGACCCACTGCCACTTGTGGGTGGAGAAGGTGGAGGCCTTGATGGTGCGGCCGTCGACCGGCGGTACGAGGAAGCCGGAGCGCCCGTCGAGGGCGCCCGTGGCCAGAACGTCGGAGCGCCGGAACGCCAGGGTGACCAGCGCCATCGACGCGTACTCGACGCCCGCCAGCTCGACGGAGGCGGTCGCGGACTCGGCGGCGAGCAGCGTGGATGCGGACCAGGCGGGCGTGGCGAGGACGATGCCGTCGGCGGTGATCACCCGGGTGTCGGTGCGGATGTCCCAGCCGTCGGTGGTACGGGTCAGACCCAGCACGGGCGTGGCGGTGAGGATCTCGCCACCCCCGGCGCGCACGGCGTCGGCGACCGCGTCCGGCAGGGTGCCGATGCCGCCGTCGATGCCCTGGAAGACCGGGCCGGTCTGCTGCCGTGCCGCCGCCTGCCGCTGGATGCGCTGTACGCCGTCGAGCAGCGAGCCACCCTGCCGGGCCAGCTCGAAGAGCTGCGGGACGGCGGCGCGCATCGACAGCCGGTAGGCATCGCCCGCGTACACCCCGCCGAGCAGCGGTTCGACGAGCCGGTCGACGACCTCGCGGCCCAGCCGGTCCGCGACGTACGCACCGACCGCGACGTCGTCGCCGACGGCGGTCGGGGTGAGGTCCCGCTCCTGCGCGATACGGGCGAGGCCCTCCGGTGAGAGCACCCCGCCGAGCGCGGCGGGGTCGCCCGGCACGCCCATCACATGGCCCTTGGGCATGGGCCGCAGTTCGTTGCGCGTCCAGATCGACGCGGTGGCCGTGGCGGGCGGCTGAAGCCGGTCGCCGAGCCCGACGGCCCGCGCCAGATCGACCGCCTCCGGCCGTCTGGCCAGCATCGACTCCGCACCCAGATCGACCTGGGTACCCGCGATCTCACCGGTCATGAGCTTGCCGCCGAGCCGGTCGGTCGCCTCCAGGAGGGTGACCCGCAGCCCGGTGGCGAGGAGCCGGTGGGCGGCCGCGAGTCCGGCGATGCCGCCGCCGATGACGACGACATGACCCGTACCTGTGTCCACGCGGTTTATTGAACGCTGCATGCCTCCACTCTCTCAAACCTCTTTCGAGTCCCGAACGTGACCGCTTCGAAACCGGTAATGGGCAACCCGGACCCCGGTCCCGAACGTCGAACCGGCACCATCGATCACCCGCCCAGGGGGAGCAGTTATGCAGCCAGGCCGCCATCCGGACCACTCGTACACACACCGTTCGCGCACGGCTCTCGCCGCCGGAATGCTCGCCGCACTGCTCGCGCTGAGCGGCTGCGGAGCCGGCGACGGAGCCGGCAGCAGTGCCGACAACAAGAGCGCGCCGCGCGCCGCGGACGAGAACGCCGCGTCCTCCGCCGGACGCGCCGACTCCGCCGCCGGGGAGGCGGACCGTGGGTCCGCCGGCAGCGGGTCGGCCCAGTCGAAGAAGTCCCCCGCACTGTCCGCCTCCCATGTCATCCGCAAGGCCTCGCTCTCCGTGGAGGTGAAGAGTGTGCCGAGGGCGGTCGCGGCGGCCCGTGCGGCGGCGGAGAGTGCGGGCGGTCTGGTGTCGAGCGAGTCCACCGAGCGGATCGACGCCACGCACGAGATGTCGCACATCGTGCTGCGGGTGCCGCAGGGTGAGTACGACGCCGTGCTGCGGGAGCTGGCGGGCGGCGGGAAGCTGCTGTCCCGGACGTCGACGGCGAAGGACGTCACCGATCAGGTCGTCGACGTGGAGAGCCGGATAGCCACCCAGCGGGCGAGCGTCGCCCGGGTGCGGAAGCTGATGGACCGGGCCGACAAACTCGCCGATGTGGTCACCCTGGAAGGGGAACTGAGCAGCCGCCAGGCCGAACTGGAGTCGCTTCTCGCCCAGCAGAAGTCGCTGAAGGACCGCACCGCCCTGGCGACGATCACACTCAGTCTCTCCGAGCCGGAGTCCCCGTCGAACAGCAAGGACGACGACGATCCGGGGTTCGTGGACGCGCTCAGCGGCGGCTGGCACGCGTTCGTGACGATGGTGCGGTGGATTGCGATGGCGGTGGGTGCGGCGGCCCCGTTCCTGGCCACGGCGGCGGGGCTGCTGCTGCTCGGACGGCTGCTGCGCACCTGGCACGCCCGGCGCCGGGCGCCCCGAGAGCCCCAGGCGTCCCAGCCGGGTGAGCAGGCTCCCGCAGCACCTGAGGCTCCGACCGCCCCCTGAACGTCGTAGCGTGGACCTTCGGAGTTGACGTTCGAAGGGACCCGGTATGACAGCGGAGCGACTGGTGGTCATCGGCGCGGACGCGGCGGGCATGTCCGCCGCGTCCCAGGCCCGCAGGCTCAAGGGACCGGAGGAGCTGAGCATCGTCGCCTTCGAGCGGGGCCACTTCACCTCGTACTCCGCCTGCGGTATCCCGTACTGGATCGGCGGCGACGTACCGGAGCGGGACGACCTCATCGCCCGTTCGCCCGAGGAGCACCGGGCCCGCGCCATCGATCTGCGGATGCGCACCGAGGTGACGGAGATCGATGTCGCCGGGCAGCGGGTGCGGGCGCTCGACCGGGAGAGCGGGGAGACGTACTGGACCGGCTTCGACAAGCTGGTGATCGCGACGGGGGCCCGGCCGGTGCGCCCGGCCCTGCCCGGCATGGACGCGGCGGGGGTGCACGGGGTGCAGACCCTGGACGACGGCCAGGCGCTGCTGAACTCCCTGGACCGGGCGCCGGGGCGACGCGCGGTCGTCGTCGGCGCCGGATACATCGGTGTCGAGATGGCGGAGGCGCTGCTGAAGCACGGCTTCGAGGTGACAGTCCTCAATCGCGGCGAGCAGCCGATGGCGACGCTCGACCCCGACATGGGGCGCCTGGTCCACGACGCGATGGACGGGCTGGGCATCACGACAGTGAACCGGGCCGAGGTCACCAAGATCCTCACCGGCGCGGACGGCCGGGTGACCGCGGTCGCCACGAACGACGCGAGCCACCCGGCGGATGTGGTGGTGCTCGGCATCGGTGTCGAACCGGAGACGACGCTGGCCCGCGCAGCCGGCCTGCCGGTCGGCCCGCACGGCGGGCTGCTCACCGATCTGTCGATGCGGGTCGTCGGACACGACAACATCTGGGCGGGCGGCGACTGCGTCGAGGTTCTCGACCTGGTGGCGGGCCGCACCCGCCATATCGCGCTGGGCACCCATGCCAACAAGCACGGCCAGATCATCGGGGCCAACGCGGGCGGCGGCTACGGGACGTTCCCGGGGGTGGTTGGCACGGCGGTCAGCAAGGTCTGCGATCTGGAGATCGCCCGGACGGGGCTGCGCGAGAAGGACGCCCGCGCGGTGGGGCTGCGGTTCGTCACGGCGACGATCGAGTCGACGGGCCGGGCAGGCTACTACCCGGGCGCCCAGCCGATGACGGTGAAGATGCTCGCGGAGTACCGTACGGGCCGACTGCTCGGGGTGCAGATCGTGGGCCGGGACGGGGCGGCGAAGCGGGTGGACATCGCCGCGGTCGCGCTCACCGCGGGGATGACGGTGGAACAAATGACGGCGCTCGACCTCGGATACGCCCCGCCGTTCTCGCCGGTCTGGGACCCGATCCTGGTGGCGGCGCGGAAGGCGGTGACGGCGGTACGTCAGGGGGGCACCGTCTGACGTACCGACCGGCGCCGGTGGCAACACCGGCGCCTCCCCGTTCTACGATGCCCGCATCGTAGAACGGGGAGGCGCCATGTCCATGGTCGGGATCCTGCTGCTGGCCGTGGTGGTGGTCGGCGCGCTGGCCATCGGCATCGCGCTGCAGGACTGGCGTCCGCGCCACCGCTGGGCCGACCGGACCGGACGGGCCTGCCCGGACTGCGGGGGCTTGCGGATGCGGACCGTCGTCTCCGGCAACCGGCTGAACGGCATGCTGGAGTGCCGCGCCTGTCACCGTGTCTGGTCCCCGAACGCCGCCGGAGGCTGAGCCCGTACCGTACTGACGCCCTACGGGACAGCCCTCAACGGACGGTCTGCGTGTGTACGTACTCGACGAGCCGCGTCAGCGCGTCCGGGTCGGTCGTCGGCATCACGCCGTGGCCCAGGTTGAAGACGTGGCCCTCCAGGCCGGCGGCCGCGTCCAGCACCTCGCGCGCCTTCGCCTCCACCGTCTCCGTCGGCGCGAACAGCACCGCCGGGTCGAGGTTGCCCTGAAGCGCCTTGCCGGGTCCTACCCGACGCGCGCCCTCGTCCATCGGGACCCGCCAGTCGACGCCGACGACATCCGCGCCCGCCTCGCCCATCAGCCCGAGCAGCTCACCGGTGCCGACACCGAAGTGGATGCGCGGGACACCGTACGAGGCGACGGCGTCGAAGACCTTCACGGAGGCCGGCATCACGGAGCGGCGGTAGTCGGCGGGGGCGAGCGCGCCGACCCAGGAGTCGAAGAGCTGCACGGCCGAGGCGCCCGCCTCGATCTGTACCTTCAGGAACGCGCCGGTGATCTCGGCCAGCCGGTCGAGGAGCTCGGCCCAGAGCTCCGGCTCGCCGTACATCATGGCCTTGGTGCGCTCGTGGTTGCGGGACGGGCCGCCCTCCACGAGGTAGCTCGCGAGAGTGAACGGCGCACCGGCGAACCCGATGAGCGGCGTCGGGCCGAGCTCGGCGGTGAGCATGCCGATGGCCTCGGTGACGTAGTGGACGTCCTCCGGCGTGAGGTCGCGCAGCCGTGCCAGATCGGCGCGGGTCCGGATCGGGTCGGCGATGACCGGGCCGACACCGGGCTTGATGTCGAGGTCGATCCCGATGGCCTTGAGCGGGACGACGATGTCGCTGAAGTAGATCGCCGCGTCGACCTTGTGGCGGCGGACGGGCTGCAACGTGATCTCCGTGACCAGCTCCGGCATCATGCAGGAGTCGAGCATGGCGATGCCCTCGCGCACCTTGAGGTACTCGGGCAGCGACCGCCCTGCCTGACGCATGAACCAGACCGGCGTGTGCGGCACCGGCTCGCGGCGGCATGCCTTCAGGAACGCCGACTCATGGGTGGCGGCGGTCTTCGTCTGCTGGCCCGAGGGGCGATCGTTGGCACTCACGCACAGAATCTTCGCATGAAGTGGTAAGGAGCCGGGTCCGCGCCGGGTGTCCCTCCCTGCACGAGGCTCCGGTTCCGCCTACTCTTCCCCGCATGGCTCCGGCTCAGGGACAATTTTCCGAACAATCCGATGGCGCTGACAGCAAGGACAGTGCGGAGGGCAGTTCCGTCCCGCCCGCGTTCCGGTCGGCGGTGGAAGCGTTGCGCTCGGCGCGGCTCCGCCCCGAACTGGAAGTGGAGCCGACTCGGCCGCCCCAGCGTCTCGCTCCGTACGCGTACGCCGTGGAGGCGGCGGTCGTCGACGGCGAGGAGGATCTCGCGGACGGCCGCCTGGTGCTGCTCCACGATCCGGCCGGGCACGAAGCCTGGCACGGCACGTTCCGGCTGGTGACGCTGGTCCGCGCCGAGCTCGAGCCGGAGATGGCTTCCGACCCGCTGCTGCCGGAGGTGTGCTGGTCCTGGCTGACCGGTGCGCTGGAGGCGCGCGGTCTGTCGTACGGGGAGGCGGGCGGCACGGTCACCCGGGCAGGCTCGCACTACTTCGGTGCGCTGTCCGAGCGGCGCCCGGCGACGCAGATCGAGATCCGGGCGTCCTGGACCCCGCGCGAGGGGCGGGGCGGGGCGCCGGACACGGCGGCCCATCTGGTGGCGTGGGGGGACCTGCTGTGCCAGATCGCCGGTCTGCCGCCGTCGGGTCCGGCCGACGCGGCGGTAGTGACGCTGCCTCAGCGGCGCGGCCCGCAGGTTCCGTAGCCGGCCGCTGCGCTCCTCAGCCCTTGACGCAGACCGAAATCTAACGGTAACAATCCGTCACAGCCTTCGCACAGCCACCGGGATTCTTTTCGTACAATCGATCGCTCGTCCGATTTGCCCGAATTGTTACTCACTAAATCGTGATCTTCCTCTAAAGGAGGACGGGTCTGCTGCCGAAGAGGTCAATGACCCTTCAAGCACGGTTCGCCCCGGCTTCATCCCCGAGCCGGCCCGTCCCGCCACTCCCCAGGAGGCCTGGTGTCCGTTCTCCTCGAGCAGCCCGCAAGCCTGGTCGCCTACCGCCCGAACAAGCCGACGGCCATGGTCGTCGTGGCCGACCCGCGCGTCCGTTCCACCGTCACCCGCCATCTGTGGGCACTCGGAGTACGTGACGTCATCGAGGCGTCGTCCATCGCGGAGGCCCGTCCCCGCGTCGGCAACCCGCGCGACATCTGTGTTGCCGACGTCCATCTGCCCGACGGTTCCGGGCTGACCCTGCTGTCCGAAACCCGAGCCGCCGGCTGGCCGAACGGCCTCGCCCTCTCCGCCGCCGATGACATCGGCGCCGTACGCAATGCCCTCGCGGGCGGCGTGAAGGGCTATGTCGTCACCGGCACACGCACCAATATCGGCCACCCCACCCGCCCCGGCGTCGCTCCCATCGGCGCCAATGCCGCCCGTATGCACCGCCGGCCCCCCGGCACCCCGAGCCACCCGGGCGGCTACCGCGAACTGTCCGGCCGCGAGGTGGAGGTCCTCCGGCTGGTCGCCGAAGGGCAGTCCAACAAGGCCATCGGCGTCTCCATGGGGCTGTCCGCCCTGACCGTCAAGAGCCACCTCGCCCGCATCGCCCGCAAGCTCGGCACCGGAGACCGCGCCGGAATGGTCGCCGTGGCCCTGCGCACGGGCATCATCCACTGACCCCCGCACCCCGGCCGGCGGACAGATCGACACGGACCGGCTGGTTTACATTCATCGGCGCCCGTCGACGGAACGTTCCGTCGACGGGCGCCGTGCATACACAGATACCCTTGACACGTGACCGACGCCCAAGAGACCGCAGCAGACACTTCACTGCGAACCCCCGGGGGCGCTCCCCCGGCCGACGTCGCCCCGGCGCCGATCCCCTTGCTCGAACCTCGCGAGGGCATTCCCCCGGTGGTGGCCTCCGACGATGCCCTCGCCCAGGTGGTCGCGGCCTTCGCCGCGGGCACCGGCCCCGTCGCCGTCGATGCCGAGCGCGCATCGGGCTACCGCTACGGCCAGCGCGCCTATCTCGTACAGCTGCGGCGTGACGGCGCGGGCAGCGCGCTGATCGACCCGGTCGGCTGCCCCGACCTGTCGTCGCTCGGTGAGGCGCTGCGCGGCAGCGAGTGGATCCTGCACGCCGCCACCCAGGACCTGCCCTGTCTGCGTGAAATAGGGATGGCACCCACCGAACTCTTCGACACGGAACTCGCCGGACGGCTGGCGGGCTTCCCGCGGGTCGGCCTCGGCGCGATGGTCGAGAGCGTGCTCGGCTACGCGCTGGAGAAGGGGCACTCCGCCGTCGACTGGTCCACCCGCCCGCTGCCCGACCCCTGGCTGCGCTACGCCGCGCTCGATGTCGAGCTGCTGATCGATCTGCGCAACGCCCTGGAGGAGGAGCTCGACCGGCAGGGCAAGCTCGAGTGGGCGCAGGAGGAGTTCGACGCGATCGCCTCGGCACCGCCCGCTCCCCCGCGCAAGGACCCGTGGCGCCGCACGTCCGGCATGCACAAGGTCCGCCGCCGCCGTCAGATGGCGGTCGTACGGGAGCTGTGGAACGCCCGTGATCAGGTCGCTCAGCGCCGCGACATCTCGCCCGGCAAGGTCCTCGGTGACGCCGCGATCGTCGAGGCGGCCCTCTCGCTCCCGCCGAACGCCCAGGCGCTGACCACCCTGCCCGGCTTCGGCCACCGCATGGGCCGGCGTCAGCTGGAGCAGTGGCAGGCAGCCATCGACCGGGCCAAGGCGCTGCCCGAGGCCGAGCTCCCGCAGCCCGGCCAGCCCCTCACGGGCCCGCCGCCGCCGCGCTCCTGGGCGGACAAGGACCCGGCGGCCGCAGCCCGGCTCTCGGCGGCCCGCGCCGCGGTGTCGGAGCTGGCCGAGCGGCTGCACATGCCGCAGGAGAACCTGATCACGCCGGACACCGTGCGCCGGGTCTGCTGGGAGCCGCCGAAGGACCCGACGCCGGACGCGGTCGAGGACGTACTCACCACGTACGGAGCCCGGCGCTGGCAGATCGAACAGGTCGCGCCGCTCCTGCTGCGCGCCCTGACGTCGGCGACGGCCTGATCCCTCGCGCCTCCCCATTCGCACGACTTCTGTGTACGACGTTCCACGACGTCGTGCGACGAAAACGCCCCCGGCCGGTCGGCCGGGGGCGTTTTCGTCGGCCGGAAGGCGTCCCTGGGACGGTCGGGGATGAGCGGAATCACGCCAGGTTGCCCCCGCCCCGGCATGTGACCTTCGCCGCTCCCGCCGTGGGGGGTGGGCAGTCTGGTTACCCGCAAGTAGCATGATGGTGGCGGCGCGCTTCCGGGCGTGCCGCGCAGCAGTGCCATCCCGCACCCTGGAGGAGAGCCATCGTGCCTCGTACCATCCGGGACGTCGTCTTCGTCGACGGCGTCCGCACCCCGTTCGGCAAGGCGGGCCCGAAGGGCATCTACCACGAGACCCGCGCAGACGATCTCGTCGTGAAGGCCATCCGGGAGCTGCTGCGCCGCAACCCGGAACTGGACCCGGCCCGTATCGACGAGGTCGCCATCGCCGCGACCACCCAGATCGGCGACCAGGGTCTGACGCTGGGCCGGACCGCCGGAATCCTGGCCGGTCTGCCGCAGTCCGTCCCCGGTTACTCCATCGACCGCATGTGTGCGGGCGCCCTGACCGCCGTCACGTCGACGGCCGGTTCCATCGCCTTCGGCGCGTACGACGTCGTCGTCGCCGGTGGTGTCGAGCACATGGGCCGCCACCCGATGGGTGAGGGCGTGGACCCGAACCCGCGCTTCGTATCGGAGAAGCTGGTCGACGAGTCCGCCCTGTTCATGGGCATGACCGCGGAGAACCTGCACGACCGGTACCCGCAGATCACCAAGCTCCGCGCCGACGCGTACGCGGTCCGCTCGCAGGAGAAGGCCGCCAAGGCGTACGCCAACGGCAAGATCCAGCAGGACCTCGTGCCGGTCTCCGTGCGCCGCACCAACGCCGAGGTCGGCGAGACGGGCTGGGGCCTGGTCACCGCCGATGAGCCGATGCGTCCGGGCACCACGCTGGAGTCCCTGGCCGGTCTGAAGACCCCGTTCCGCGCCCACGGCCGCGTCACCGCCGGTAACGCCGCGGGTCTCAACGACGGCGCCACCGCCTCGCTGCTCGCCGCCGAGGACGTCGCCCGCGAGCTCGGCCTCCCGGTCAAGATGCGCCTCGTCTCGTACGCCTTCGTGGGTGTCGAGCCCGAGGTCATGGGGTACGGCCCGATCCCGTCGACGGAGAAGGCCCTCGCCAAGGCCGGTCTGTCGATCGGTGACATCGGCCTGTTCGAGATCAACGAGGCGTTCGCCGTTCAGGTGCTCGCCTTCCTCGACCACTACGGCATCGCCGACGACGACGCGCGCGTCAACCAGTACGGCGGCGCCATTGCGTACGGTCACCCGCTGGCCTCGTCCGGTGTGCGTCTGATGACGCAGCTGGCCCGCCAGTTCGAGGAGCAGCCGCAGGTCCGCTACGGCCTGACCACCATGTGCGTCGGCTTCGGCATGGGCGCGACGGTCATCTGGGAGAACCCGAACTTCGACGGAGGCAACGCGTGAGCGAGCGCAGCGAGCGAACAGACAAGAGGTGCAGCCTGAGCGAATGCTGGGCCGAGCGAAGCGAGGGTCAGGCATGAGCTCCACCACTGAGCTTCTGAAGGGCGCAGCCGAGCTGTTCCCGGGCGAGGTCGTCACGCAGGCGCACGTGCGCCACCTCGACCTGCCGGCGGGCGCGGGCAGGTTCGCCCTCATCACGCTGGACAACGGCCTGGACCACACCAAGCCGACCACCTTCGGACCGCAGTCGCTGGCGAACCTGGACGCCGCCATCGACCAGGTCGAGAAGGAGGCCGCCGAGGGTGCGATCGCCGGTATCGGCATCACCGGCAAGCCGTTCATCTTCGCGGTCGGCGCCGACCTCAAGGGCGTCGAGCTGCTGAAGAACCACGACGACGCGCTCGCCATCGGCAAGGGCGGCCACGACGTCTTCCGCCGCCTCTCCGGCCTCGCGGTCCCGACGTTCGCGTACTACAACGGCGCGGCGATGGGCGGCGGTGTCGAGGTCGGTCTGCACTGCTCGTACCGCACCGTCTCCAAGGCGCTGCCCGCGTTCTCGCTGCCCGAGGTCTTCCTCGGTCTGGTCCCCGGCTGGGGCGGCTGCGCCCTGCTGCCGAACCTGATCGGTGCCGACCGCGCGGTCTCGGTGATCATCGAGAACTCGCTGAACCAGAACCGGCAGCTGAAGGGCAAGCAGGTCTTCGAGCTCGGGATCGCCGATGCCCTCTTCGAGGGTGCGGACTTCCTGGAGCAGTCGCTGATCTGGACCGCGAACGTGCTGAACGGCACGGTCACGGTGGAGCGCCCCGAGGTCGACCGCGGTGACGCCTGGGACCAGGCCGTCGCCCGTGGCAAGGCCATCACCGACTCCAAGGTGCACGGCGCCGCCCCGGCCGCGTACCGCGCGCTGGAGATCATCGCCGCGGCGAAGGACGGCGACCTGAGCGCCGGATTCGACGCCGAGGACCAGGCCCTCGCGGACCTGATCATGGGCGGCGAGCTGCGCTCCGGGATCTACGCCTTCAACCTGGTCCAGAAGCGCGCCAAGCGCCCGGCCGGTGCCCCGGACAAGAGCCTGGCCCGCCCGGTCACCAAGGTCGGCGTCGTCGGCGCCGGCCTGATGGCCTCGCAGCTGGCACTGCTCTTCCTGCGCCGCCTGGAGGTGCCGGTCGTCCTGACCGACATCGACCAGGAGCGCGTCGACAAGGGTGTGGGCTATGTCCACGCCGAGATCGAGAAGCTGCTGGGCAAGGGCCGGATCAACCAGGACAAGGCCAACCGCCTCAAGGCCCTGGTCTCCGGTGTGCTGGACAAGGCCGAGGGATTCTCCGACGCCGACTTCATCATCGAGGCCGTCTTCGAGGAGATCGGCGTCAAGCAGCAGGTGTTCGCGGAGGTCGAGGCGGTCGCCCCGGCGCACGCGATCCTCGCCACCAACACCTCGTCCCTCTCGGTCACCGAGATGGCGTCGAAGCTGCAGCACCCGGAGCGGGTCGTCGGCTTCCACTTCTTCAACCCGGTCGCGATCCTCCCGCTGCTGGAGATCGTCCGCGGTGAGCAGACCGACGACGCCTCGCTGGCCACGGCGTTCGGTGTGGCGCGGAAGCTGAAGAAGACCGCGGTGCTGGTGAAGGACGCCCCGGCGTTCGTCGTCAACCGCATCCTCACCCGCTTCATGGGCGAGATCCAGAACGTCATCGACGAGGGCACCCCGGTCGAGGTCGCCGAGAAGGCCATCGAGCCCCTCGGCCTGCCGATGTCCCCGCTGGTCCTCCTCGAGCTGGTCGGCCCGGCCATCGGCCTGCATGTCTCCGAGACCCTGAACCGCGCCTTCCCGGAGCGTTTCACCGTCTCCGAGAACCTCGCGGCGGTCGTCAAGGCCGGTAAGCGCGGCTTCTACGTATACGACTCCGGCAAGCCGGAGCTGGACCCGGAGGTCGCCGCTCTCCTCAAGCAGGGCGATGTCGTCCTGTCCGAGGAGCAGGTCCGCGACCGCGTCCTGGACGCGGTGGCGCAGGAGATCGGTCTGATGCTGGACGAGGGCGTCGTCGCCGAGGCCCAGGACATCGACCTCTGCCTGATCACCGGTGCGGGCTGGCCCTTCCACCTGGGCGGCATCACGCCGTACCTGGACCGTGAGGGCGTCTCGGAGCGGGTGAACGGCAAGAAGTTCCTGGCGCAGGGCGTGGCGAGCGTCCCGGCGTAACTTCCTTCGCGCAGACGCCTATTTGCTGGCACGGGCCGTACAGGATTCCTCCTGTACGGCCCGTTTCGGTGTCCTGCTCCGATGGTCGTCAGATCACCATGCGCCGGTGAACGGCCGGTGCTCACACACCCCGCCGCATTCCTCGCGCGTGTGTCCCGCAGACCGGATCGGGCTGTTCTCCGGAATCCCGACAACCTTGAATCTGACCGTGACCGAAGGCGATTCCAGGGCCCCGAACAGCGCGATGACGTCCACAGCGTGATTGCCAGCCCGCCACCGATGCGGGTGCGTGAAAGCCCATTCGCCCTTCTCGTCAACCGCAGTCGCCCCGATCAGCACCCCACTCTCCAGCAGGACGATCTTTGTCGCACCCGGCTGGACCGATCCCGCGATGCGCACCCGGGGCGCGGTGAAACCGTCAGCCTTCGGCAACGTGATCGCGGGCGGGGGCACCTCGGAAATCACCGAGAAGTGGTGTTCGATCACCGGCGAACAACCGTCCTGACGAAGTCCGATGCACTGAACAACATGGTCGCCCGTTGTCCATTCGACCGCACGTCGCCAGAGCCACTGCCCGGCCCCACCCACCGCCGTACCGCCGATGTACTGTCCCTGCTCGAAAAAGAGCAGGTAATCCGTGCCCGGCGCGGCGACACCGGAGAGCTTGGCCATGGGACCCACCCGAGCACCGGAGGCCGGCTGGGAGATGGCAGGCGCCCCGCCGACCGGCGGCCCGTAGTGCAGCGCCGCTTCCGGGGACTGCACCGTGAACTCGTACGACACCAGAGGCAGACTCGGGGGTTCCACGAGCGAGGCAACATCCACGTCAGCGCTCGTCAACAAGTTCTGCTCGCAGAGGCCCGCAACGACATAGCGTGCGACCTCGTACGCGCCGAGGTGGTTCAGATGGGTCGAGTCGATCTTTCCGTCGGGATGCAGGGGGTGCACTCCCGCATCCACCCAGCAGAAGTACTGCCTAAGTCGCGTAGGACCGATCTTCGCCCAGAGTTCCGTGGTCACGCGGTTGAGATCCACCAGCGGCACCGCCCGCTCGACGGCGACATCGATCATGGCCTGCGGATAGGCGCCCATGGTGTTCTTCACATCGCCGCTCGCCGAGAATGCGTAGCGAGCCATCGGGGTCACCAGGACCGGCACCCCGCCCTCGCTCCGCACGTACTCCACGAAGAGACCGAGCAGCTCCCGGTATTCCGGGATCGGTACGTGTCGCATGCCATTGTGGATCATATGGTCCACGCACCCGAAGCCGATCAGAACCAGGTCGCCGGGGATCATCCGGTTGAGCATGGCCGGCAGCCGCTCGGTGAAGTACTTGCGCGTCGTCATCGCGCTCCGGGCATAGTTGGCTACTTCGATCGGGCCGACGAGCAGATCCTGGATCTTCTGCCCCCACCCGGCCATGGGGGCTTCCTCGTCCGTCCGAGGGGCTGGAACGGAATCCCCGAGGATAAATATCGTGCGTTTCATTTCATTCCCATGCATGGTCTTCTAGCGGTCGACGACGTTCATGGCCATCGCTCCGGACGTGGAGCAGTAGGGCCTCACTCGTACCGGCTTCGCAGGATGGACCATTGCAAAGTCCGACATCACCTCGCCGACGAGCGGTACAGCTGGATAGGCGTACGCCCCCTTCACATCGGGGAAGTCCTCGAGCAGATGGCAGACCCGGAACTTGCGCCGCTCCGCCGGGTCCGGCTGGAGCCACCAGTCCCAGTCCTCCCAGCGCTCGAGCCGGTGATCCACGACCTGCCTGAGCGGGGCCTCGACCCGGAAGGACGAATTGCCTTGGACCTGCACGGGGACCGCGAAGTTGGCCGGGTGCATACCGCGTCGGCTGGCGACGAACAGCGCGCCGGGCATGATCCGGCGCCCGCCGCACAGGACTCCAGCCACCGAGATCCGCCCGTCCGCCACGTCGATGGCCGTGCACTCGACATGATCGTCGCGCAGCACGGTACGGAGCATCAGCTTGCCGTTGGGCTGCGCGTACGGCAGGTTCCAGCCGACCGGCGCAGCGGAGGACTGCGCGATCGTGCCGGCCCGGGCGTCGATGAGCTTCCTGGTGTCCCGAATACCTGCCTTCATATGGACGTTGACGCCCTTGGCAGAGGACATGGTGACCCGCCACCGTCCGTCACCGAGCTCGTCGAGCGCCGAGGGAGTGAGGGCCGCGCTGTAGCGGGTTCCGCCGTTACTGAGAGGCTTCCGGACGGTGCGCAATGGCATGTCCGGAAGTCGCGTGCCGTCCGAAGGATTGTGTCGCAGTACGAACTGCCAGCGGTGCTTGCCGTCTTCGGGCCCGTCCACGGTGAACCGGAGCCAGCAGGCGTCGTCCGCCGTGACGTTCACGGTGGCCGCACCGATGGACAACGGAGGAACCGTTTGCAGGGCCGAGCCCGCATCCTGTGCGCGGGCAGGGCGACGGTAGTCGCGATCCGCACCGGCACGGCGCTTCGCCGCGTCCTCGAAGAGGTCGACATAACGGTCGGCCACGGCTTCGGGGTCGTACCGGGCGGAATTCCTCAGCGCGGCCGCACCCATGGCGCGGCGTAGCGGCTCGTCCGCCATGAGAGTGCGCAGCCCCTGAGCTATCGCCTCGCAATCCTCGGTTCTCACAAGGATTCCGTCCTCGCCGTGACGGAGGATCTCCCGGGGGCCGACGGGACAGTCGGTCGAGACCACAGGCAGACCGCACCGCATCGCCTCCACCAGGGTCATCCCGAACGACTCCGCGCTGGAGGTGACTGCCGCGATCGAGCCCTTGGCCCACTCCGACTCGATCGGCGAGAAGCCGCCCATGAGCAGCGCACGACCCGCGAGGCCGAGCTCAGTGACCAACGCGCGCAGCTTGGGGGCTTCGCCACCGTCACCGTAGATCCGCAGCTGCCAATCAGGGAATTCGTCCGCAAGCATACCGAAGGCGCGGATGAGCAAGTCGTAGCGTTTGATGTGATGTATGCGTCCTGCGCTCACCACCACCTTGTGGGCGCAGTCGGAAGGATCCACGGCTGGGCGTGGCACGCTGTTCGGGATCCCGACCACAGGAATGCCTGGGATCGGCGTGTTGTCGAGGAACGATCGCGCGTCGGCTTCCGTGACCGTGGTGATGGCATCGAGCCGTGGGTAGACACGTGACATCTCCGCCCGGACAGCCGGGGGAATGGCCAGATGGGTCATGTGTTCCTGAGCGACACGCAATGCTGAATCTCGAGTGAATGCGGCGACGAAGAGGTTCAGGCTGGGCCGGGTCCCGATGACGACATCGGCAGTCGTACGGCTCAGGTCCTGAATGTTGCGCTGATCGGTGAATTTGCTGTATTGCGCATAGAACTCTTCCTGACGTGGTACGACTTCACTCGGATCGCCGCTGCCCTGTGCAGTCCGGTCGGCGGATCCGGAACGCAAATCCACCAGGGCGCGCACGGTGATACGCGGCGAGATCTCGAACTTGGTCGCATTCGCCCGCCTGAAAACAGAGACGATCTCGACCTCATGTCGCACGGCCAGCGCCTCGGCGAGGTTGATGACCGTGCGGTTCGTACCGCCGATTCCGTAAATGTTGTTGATGAGGAAGGAGATCTTCATCGGATTTCATGCCCCTTCCGCTCGAACGGGCTCGGCACCGGGTAATAGGACGCCAGGAACTCATTGAGCATCACGGTCTGCCGGTTCACATCAAACGTGTCGGACACTGTGTCGTTGATGCAGAATGCCTGTCGGTCGCGCCGTGCCAGGAGAATTCCCAGCCGTCGCGCAATCTCAGGTTTCGCCAGATCAAGGTAGGCAAAACTGATGCTGGAGGGCACAGCACGCCCGGTGAAGTACGCGTAGTAGTGGTACAACGAGGACGGGATCGAGATGTCGGTCGCACTCCTGAAGCGACTGTGCGACGTGCTGTAGTGCGCTTCGGCGAGTTCCTGCTCCATCTCGTATAGAACGCTGCGGCGCAGGGCGTACGGAGCGTGGCGCAGCTTCTGCACAATTGCGGAGCCAAAATTCTCCAGGATTATCCTACGATTGTTCTTCCCTGCGGCATCGACGGGCCGGTCCCCCAGAGTCAGTTCCCACCGGGGCACCTGAGAGGGCGAGAAGAAGGTGCGGGTCATTCCGTTCGACAAGAAGAAATTCTGCGGCGTGACAGGGCAGCCGAGGAACATGTCGTCGTTGAAATACAGAAAGTGCTCAGAGAGCCCTTCTATGTGGTGCAGCTGGCTCTCGATCGCGTGGGAATTAAAAGTCGGCAGAGCTGTCGGGTCGCTGAATATCTCCGAGTGATCCACGACCGTGATGCGCGAGCTGCGGTCATTCAGCCACGTCGGCCGCTGACGGTCCGTGACCACGTAGATGTGCCGCACCCAGGGCGCATTCTGCTCCAATGCCCTGAGTGAGTAGAGGAGTTCGTCCCGACTGATGTAGCGAGCCGCGTTCGCGGATTCGCTGTGGTATCCGCCAGGCCCGAACGCATTGCGGCGCTGCTGCCATTCGGGGGCCGAACCGTCCACCCAGGTGTAGACGACATCGATAGGGAATCGTACGTCCTCGGGCAACACGTCCGCGCAGGCCGCGATGGTCCTCACCGAGCGCGTACGGCGAGTGTGCAGTGCCGCGAAGCCGGTCAGACACGGCAGCTGTAGATGCGGTCGTGTGACGCGTCGGTGCTGGCCAGCTGGGTGATGGGGCGCCTGCGGGCATGAGTACGGCCACCGTGATCAT
>NZ_JBEXID010000075.1:0-32682 GCF_040608395.1 Streptomyces sp. NPDC005181 | reverse complement strand
GACAGGCTCCGCCTCGGAGACCCTAACGATCAGCGCTGTCTCGCCCGCCCCGTACTGCGCCACCTCGTCCGCTGCCATGGCGACATGATGCCAGTCAGTGGACCCCCGCCCACAAGATCACGACCTCTACGAACTTCCGCGGAGCAGCACTAGGAAGCCTCAACCGCGGCAGCATCCTGAGCCGTGCGGTGAAGCTGCCGTGCCTGAGGTCAGCCCGTGGACACAGGGGGTGCCGTAGTCGCGGGTGCAGATCCCGAGGGCAACCTTGCGGAGCTCGAAATGGCCGAGGAACTCCTGCCATTCGTCCGGCACGAGCGTGAGCGCGAACCTTCCTACCTACCGTGCTGTCGGCGCACCATCTCGGTGATCCAGATGGGCGCAAACGGAGACGTGCAGCCCGGGGAAGTCGGGTAGTCCTTGAGCACCGCCAGGCGCTCACCGATGTCGATTGCACGGGTGCGGTGCTCGGCGTGCTCGATCCCGATCTGAGCCAGGCACTGGTTCATCGCCCACTGCAGGCGATCCGGGGCGTCTTTCATCTCCGCCTCGATGACATCGAGCAGTCCCGCGAGGTCGAGGCCCTCGGGCTTCTTCGCCACGCGTTCGGTGGTCAGTGCCCAGCCGGCACTCGCGACCACTGGATCCGGATCGGCGGACCAGGCCAGGCGCAGCTCTTCGGAGTGCGGGTTCTTCTTCACCCCGTAGTTCACGAGCCAGTCGTGCACCTTGGGTGTGCGCGCCTCGCGCAACATGACGTCCAACTCGTCACGCTCGAACGCCTTCGGGCGGCAGATCAGGATCGCCAGCAGTCTCGCCGCGGTGTCATCCGTCTCCCAGAGCCGGCACGCGAGTTCCTGCTGCGTCTTCAGCCGCTTCGCGAGCGCGCGCAGCTTCTCTCCGCCCCCGAAGCGTTTCACGGCCTGCAGCCGGATCCGCTCCCGCGCGGCTCTCCCGGCGTCGGTCAACCCACCACCCTGTGCGCATCTCACAGCCCAGGGCTACTGGAGCCTAGCGCCCACCGTGAGGCGAACGGCTCCGACATCACCCGATCAAGTTCAGTAGCGACGCGCGCCGTGGTCACGGAGCCAGTGGACCTGGTCCAGGACCCACTGACGACGAGCATCGTCTTCGCTTGCCTGGTAACGGCCGCGGTCATCATGGTCCCGGCCCCAGTAGCGATGTCCATCATGGTGGTGGACCCAATAACCACGACCATCATCGTGATGATTGCCCCAACCCTCACCCCAGCGACCGGACCAGCCCTCGTAGTGGGCGTCAGCGGACCAGTGAGAAACGACGGCGGGCCGGTCGCCAGTCGTGGGGGGCACCGCCGAGGCGGAACCGCCAGTGGCGAGGAGTCCTGCCGCCGCGACCGCTGCAGAGGCCACTGCGACGGCAGCCCGACGCGCAAACGTGTATCCCATGATCTCTCCTCCTTGCTTGCCCCGTGACCTGCACGATGAGAGCCGCGGGCTGCCTTTGATCAGGCACTTGCGACACTACGCCGGGATAGTTGAATGAAAAACTATTTTGGCTGTGAGGAGGGCCACGGTCCGGAAAAGTAGTTGCGTCGGAATATTTCAACAGCTCGCATGCTTGCGCTGGCGGACCTCGGCTCCCCAGGGAGGCGGTGAGTGCTTGGGCGAGAGCGACCCCTGGGGAACGCGGGCGTCGTGGTCGTTCCCGCGGAGGCTGGTGTCGAGCAGTGCGCCGCGGCCGGAGCCAGCTCTCCACGGGAGGTCCGGTGGCTCCTACATCAAGGCCCCGGGCGCGTGTGGTACTCGAGAGCTTGGGAATGTTCCGGCACTCCCGAGTACTACTGCGTCTGCGCCGCGGCCGGAGCCAGTGCACTGTCCCCAAGGATTCCGGTCGCATCGGCGCGAACATTGCGCCGACCACGGCCGCTACCGCGGACGTCTTCTGCGGGTCTTTCTACATGTCCGCCGTGGTCACCGCCCGATGCCGCCCCGCCTCGAAGGCGTACCGCGAGCGCAAACGAGCCGAAGGCAAGAGTCACAGGCAGGCCGTCATCGCCCTCGCCGCCGCCGCTTGATCACCGTGCCGTCGAGCCCCATCGCGCTGGGCTGATCCACTTGCAGCGAGTCACCGGCCGGGCTTGACAACTCCATTGGGAATCGCTGCAGGCCCTGCCAAGGCGTGCCCGGAACCGAACCGTGGAATAGCTCGGATAGACGAGCGAATACCGCCCGCCGGTCCGCACCCACCGACCCACGGCTGGATCGAAATCCGACCAGAAGGTCACTTCCCGACCGACGTCTGCGCATCGGGGCGTAGTGACCTGAATGCGGACCTTAGTTCGTTGGCGAAGATATCCGGCACTTCCCACGCGGCGAAGTGACCACCGTTGTGAACCTTGTTGAAGTAGATGAGCTTGTGGTAGCTACGCTTCGTCCAACTCAGCGGCGCCTGGTAAATCTCGCCAGGAAATACTGTGACAGCGGCCGGGATGGAAACCGAAACGGCATTGAAATTGTTGGCGTTGTTCTCCCAGTAGAGGCGGGCGGAAGAAATCGCGGTGTTTGTGACCCAGTAGAGCGTGATGTCGTCGAGCATCTCGTCTTTGGTGAGCACTCGCTCGGGATGGCCGTTGCTGTACGTCCATGCGGCGAACTTGTCGTACATCCAGGCGGCCAGTCCAACGGGCGAGTCCGACAACCCGTATCCCACAGTCTGGGGACGGGTAACCATCATGGCGGAGTATCCCGAGCCCGTCTTATAAAAAGCGGCGAGTTTATTGTAGGCCCCCTTCTCCTCGACGGACAGGCCAGCCGGGGCCGGGTCGCCGCAGTTGAGTTTCTTCGCGATGTCCGCAGGCACGGTGGCCGGAAAATTGACGTGGATGCCGAGCAAGCCCGCAGGTTGCTGTATCGCCATCTTGTCCGAGATTACCGCCCCCCAGTCGCCACCCTGGGAAACATAATGCTTGTATCCCAGACGCTCCATCAGTACGGCCCAGGCGCGCGCAATGCGGTCGGGACCCCATCCGGTACTCGGCGGCCTTTGCGAAAAACCGTAACCCGGCATCGACGGTATGACGAGATGAAAGGCATCGTCCGCACGTCCACCATGGGCGGTAGGGTTCGTGAGCGGGTCGATCACCTTGAGGAATTCCAGAATGGATCCCGGCCAGCCGTGAGTCAAGATCATCGGCAGTGCGTTCGAATGACGGGAGCGGACGTGAATGAAATGAATATCAAGCCCGTCGATCTTGGTCAGAAACTGCGGCAAGGAATTCAGCCTTGCCTCGATCCTCCGCCAACCGTAGGCCGTACCCCAGTAGCGTGCGAGTTCTTTGATGGTCGCCAACTGGACGCCCTGTGACTGATCCCGGACAGTCTCTCGGTCGGGCCACCGCGTCGAAATGATCCGCCGACGAAGATCACGCGGAATGGCCGGATACTCTCGCTTCCGTTCACGCCGACCGACCTCTCGGACAGCAGGCCGAAAGCCCCCGTGGTTGCCGCGGTCGTCGCAGCGGCCGAGGCGAAAAGCAACTTTCGTCGCGAGAGCCATTGGGACGTCTCGGGCATGAATATCTCCTTGGGCCATTTCCGCATTTTCGGGCGACCAGATTTCTCGTCGTCGGCAGTCGAAACCGACACGGAACCCCCTGCGACCCGGGAACTATTCAACCCAGATTCGAGTCGGAAACAGGCGGCATTGAGACGTTAATGTTCACATTCTGGACATTACGACCGAATGTCACGTTATTCACCTTCATGTGAACTCGCAACTCGGAGCCGGACAGAGCGGCCTGGCAGTCGCGGGCGAACTGTGGACCGACTCGCCGTTAGTCTCCATCACCCGCCACGGCACGCCGATCGCACCGGCCGGCACTCACGCGATCGGCGCCGCATGGGCGGCGAACGCCGCATCACCCGCGGCCGATTCGCCCGCTACTGCACTTGAATGCGTGAGGTCGGGCTGTTCGCCGGACAGCACACAGGTGGCTTCGGTACTCCAGGTGCGGTGAGATATCCGCAGGGAGGCGGCTTGATCGACACCGAGAGGGCCGCACGGGAGCGGGTCCGGCTCCAGGCCGCGGCTTGCTCCGAGACCGGGGAGAACAACCGGGAGATCGCTGCCGCGTTGCGGGTCTCGGAGCGGTCGGTGGAACGCCGGCGGCGCCAGTGGCGCGAGAACGGCCACGCCGGGGTGGCCTCGAAGGGGTCGCCTGGTCGGCCGTGGTTGTCTGATGGGGTCTTCGTGGAGAGCTACACCCCCTGTCCAGCTCGGACAACTCGCTGACGGCTTAAGGAATTTGGTGCCACGCGCCTTCCCGGAGGGTACGAGAGCGGGGCGCCGCCCGCGTTCCGGCACTCCCGGATGATGCGGCCGCTCACCGCCCGCAAGGCTTCCGGCTCCTGCCCAACGACCTCTGGGGGCGCCCCAAGAGCGGCAGGGCCTGCTCCGAGCCCCGGCACTCGGAGCCCGCCACCCTCACGTAGCGCTGCGCTCACTCGCCTCGCGCAGATCGCGCTCCACGGCCCGGTGGTACGCGGTGTCCGGCTCCCCCGCCGCGCTGCCGAGCCGTCCGACGCGCAGCAGCTCCCGCCATCGTTCCTGGCTCCAGTCGGCCGGGGCCGTGGTGCGCACGAAGTCCTCGACCAGGGCGCGGAAGCGTGCGGGGTCGCTGTGGAAGGGGAAGTGGCCTGCACCATGGAAGATCTCCAGGCGGCTGCCGGGCATCGCCGCGTGCGCGCGGTAGGCGTGCCGGACCGGCACCACGCTGTCCCGCGATCCCCACAGCAGCAGCGTGGGCATGCCCTCCGCCAGGTAGCAGCGGTCGAGCATGGTCACCACCTGGCCCTGCCAGTCGACCACCGACCGCAGGGTGCTGATGAACGCGCTGCGCGACGTGGCGTCGGGGAGCGCGTCCACCACGTTGAGCAGCTCTGCGGCATCCTGGCCCAGGTCGGTGTCGAGAAGCTTGATCAGTCGGGTGAAGAGGTCGACCTGGCTGCGCATGCCGGGCAGTCTCAGCGAGGACAGCATGAGGTCTGCGCCCGGCAGCGACACCGCCCGCAGGACAGGGTTGACCTCGCGCCCCACACCGCCCGTGCTCACCAGGATCAGGCGGTCGGTCCGCTCGGGGAACTGGTACGCGAACTGCATGGCCACGCCACCGCCAAGCGAGTGACCGACCAGGGTGGCACGCTCGATGTCCAGCACCCCCAGCAGGTCACGGATGCCGTTCGCGTATGCCGCCACCGAGTAGTCGGCCCGCGGCTTGTCGGAGGCCCCGTGGCCCAGGAGGTCGGGGGCGATGACGGTGTAGCTGCGCGCCAGGTCGGGGATCAGATCCGCCCAGGTCGCGGAGGAGTCGCCGATGCCGTGGATGAGCAGGATCACGGGACCGTCTCCGGCGATCCGGTACGCGCGGCGGTAGCCGTGCACCACGTGGTGGCGCAGCGGTACGTCCTGCCCGGACACCGAGCGCAGGCGGCCCGCTCGGGGCGGGCTCGGTTCAGGTTCTGGGGCGCCGACCACAGGCTCGTCTCCCGTCTGCTTCTCCCCCGCTTCCTCGCTTCCTCCTCGAGCGTAGGGCCATCGGCGCACAGGGGATTTTCGGGATGTTTCAGGCAGTGCGCGTCTGCTCGGCGAATTCGACCGGGCGGAAAGTGGAAGGACACCCGTCGAATCGGCATGCAACCACGTACCCGCGAATTCCGTAACACGGACGTAGCAGTCAGGTGGCTCTGCGCGCCCTATGATCACCCCCAGCACACCCGCCGCCGGCTTCCCTTCACCTGCCGCGGTTTTGTGCCTCTCCCTCTCCCTGACCGGGCACGGCCGTGTGCCGTCATGCCCGCGAACCCTGGAAGGCGGCCTGAATGGCTTCTCCCGTACGCGTCTGGCTCAACCGCACGTACGCGGAGAACGTATTCTTCATGGATCAGCTGCGGGACAATCCCCAGCGGCGTCCCGTGGAGATCCATGCCACGCACGGCGACCCCGACTCCCCCGTCCTCGCCGCCGCCGACACCGCGGCGCTCGAACCGGAGGGCCTGTCCCTGGCCGCGTACCTCGAATACGCGCTGGCGCAGTGCGCCCGGCGCGCCATCGACGTGTTCGTCCCGGTCCTCCACCAGGCGACCGTGGCCGCGCACCGCGAGGAGTTCGCCGCGCTCGGGACCGCCCTGCTCACGCCGCCCGCCGAGGCCGTCACCACGTTCCAGGACAAGGCGCGTGCGTACGAGAAGGTGCAGGAGATCGGTGTCGCGGTGCCGCCGTGGTGGCGGGTGCGCACCGAGGAACAACTCCTCACCGCTGTCGACGCGTTGGAGGAGGCAGGCCACAAGGCATGCTTCAAACCGGCTGCCGGAGCGGGCGGTGTCGGCTTCCGCATCATCACGCGGACCCCGTTCTCGCTGCTCCACCTCGGCGGCTTCCCGAGCCCGTACGTCCCCCTGCAGCTGATCGTCGACGCCCTGCGCCGCACCGAACGCCGCGTCGACTGGCTCGTCATGCCGCGCCTGGACGAGCCGGAGGTGTCCGTGGACTGCCTCACCGGCCCCGACGGACGGGTCAGGATGGCCGTGGGGCGCACGAAGAACGGACGCCGCCGCGGCTTCACGCTCGACCCTTCATGGACCGGACCGGCCCGCCGCATCGCGGAGACGTTCGGACTGCATCACCTGACGAACATTCAGTTCCGGCTGTTCGACGGCGAACCGGTCCTGCTCGACGTCAACACCCGCCCCGCGGGTGGCCTCCACCAGCTCTCGCAGTGCGGGCTGAACGCCCCCTGGGCCGCCGTGCAGCTCGCCCTCGGCGAGGAACCTGGCGCCCTCGAGCCGCGGTTCCTCGGTCCGGACTACGCGGTCGTGGCGGGACCGCGTCCGCTCCAGCCGATAGCACTGCCGCAGCAGCGGACCGACTCCCTGGTGCTGCAGCCCACGCCCTCGCCGGCGACTTCGCCCGCCCCCGCGCCCTCCGAGCCCGAGCATGCCGACGCGGCGTTGCCGATCAGCTGAAGGCCGCTTGACCAGTGAGTCCTACCCGCGTGTGCGCGTCGAGCCTCGGTCCTTCGTGACGGTGCGGGAGCGGGCCGACGGTCTCGGCCCGCTCCCGCGAGGTCAGTCGCCGGCCCGAGTGCCCTTCACCTCCAGGTGACGGACGCGGCCCGCGTTGTCGAAGGATCCGAAGCCGACCCGGCCCGAGGCGAAGACCGGGTCGGTGGCCGTGATCAGCGGGTTGCGGCTGTCGTCCAAGTAGACGGCGGTCTCACCGGTGTCGGCGCAGTGGGTGAGGCGCACTTTGTGCCATCCGTCGTCCCTGATCGCCGGAGGTGCGCCGAAGGTTCCGTTCCACTGGTCGTCGATGCGCAGCCGGTCGGCGTCGTTGACTGTGAACATGCCGTTGTGCGGGTAGATGGTGTTGTCGCTCGACAAGTGCGTGTACTGGAACCGGGTGTCGGACTGATAGTCCCAGATGAGAATGACGTCACGGTTGGTGATCTCGACGGGGGTGTCGATCCGTACCTCCGCCTCGATGGTGACGGAGGAGTAGCGCGGGCCCGCGGTCAGGACGGCGTACTCGAAGGGGCGGCGCGGTCCCGGGCGGGCGACGCCCGGCTCGGTCATGATCGTCTCCCGTGTGGTGTACGCCCACTTGGCCGGGGTGACCGGCGCCCAGTTGTCGGGCCCGGTGGTGTGGGTGGTGGGGGTGTTGCCGATCTCGCAGTCGGCGAAGGTGCGGGTCCCGGTCACCTTCCAGACCTTGCCGTTGGCCTTCGAGACGATGTACAGCCCGCCGCTGCGGTCGGAGCCGAAGCGTAGGTCGACACGTTGGTCACCGGCGAGGTCGCGCATGGTGACCGTCTTCCCGGTGGACTTGTCGAAGAGCATCAGCTGCTCGAGCGGCGCGAGGTCGCCGCCGCGGTGCATGTCGCGGGTGTCCGCGGCCAGGATCCGGCCGTCCACGAGGTCGCCGAAGATGTACTTTCCGCGCAGCGCCGGCGCGTCCTTGCCGCGGTAGACGGAGCCTCCGGCGATGGCGCGGCCCACATCGGACCGGCAGTTCCAGTCGGGTCCCGGGTCGTGGTCGTAGGCGGCGACCGGATAGGTGTAGCCGTACTGCTGGGCGTCGTCGGCGGGCAGGGGAAGGATGCGGGCGCACGGGTCGGTGGTCTTCTTGTCGAATGCGAAGGGTCCCTCGCGCTCGCTCCAGCCGAAGTTGTCACCGGCCTTGACCTCGTACACCGACTCGATGGCGTGCTCGCCTATGTGGCCGAGATACATACGGTGTTTGCCGCCCGCGTCCCAGCTGAAGCGGTGCGGGTCCCGCATGCCTAGGGCGTAGATCTCCCCGAGGGAACCGGGCTCGCCGACGAACGGGTTGGACGTGGGGATGCCGTACCGGCCGTTGGCGCTGTCTCGGCCCGCGGGGTCGATCCGCAGAAGTTTGCCGTGCGGGAGCGTCAGGTTCTGCGGCTCGCTGTTGCCGACGCCCTGCCCTCCGTCACCCACCGCGAGGTAGAGCAAGCCGTAGTCCTCGTCGTGAGGCTTGGCCGTCGGGTTGAAGTCGATCTGCTGAATGCCGTGGACCTGGCCGGTGAAGGCGATACGCAGCACCTCGCGGTGGGTGCCGTGGAAGACGTCCGCGGAGGGGTCGTCGGCGGTCCACTCAGTGATGACGCCGTGATAGGTGAGGGTGCCGGCCTGCTGGAAATCGGGGGTCTCGGTGGCCTGCGAGGCGAGCTCGGTGTGGATGGTGTAGAAACGCCCGTTCGCTCCGAACTCCGTGTGGAATGCGGCGTACCCGAAGCCCTGGCCGAGACCGCGGCCCGAGAAGAAGTGCGGGAATGCCGCCTTGACGTCCAGGTAGGGGTGCGGGGTGCCCCCGGATGCGCGCGTCGCGGTGCCGGGGTCGGTGAGGTACAGGGTGCCGTTGAGGTCGGGGGTCGCCATCCGGCCGGAGTCGTCGGGGAGTTCATTGATGGTGTTGATCCGCGCGTGGCGCTTCAGGCGCGGATCCGTCGGCGCCGGGACCGGTTCCGACTTGGGGAACTGTGCGAACTCCTGCAGGACGAGACCCGTCCTGGACTGGACGGGCTTCTGCGGAATGGGGTCGGTCAGGGCGGCTGTCGCCGCGGCGGGCTCGTCGGCATGGGATGGCGCAGCGAGACCGCCCAGGGCGAGGGCTGCGCTGACGGCCACGGCCGCCCAGTTCCTTCGATACGTACGTCGTGACGCCATGCGGGTCCCTTCGGGCTGGCGCGACAAGTAGGGAAAGGACGATCCAGGGACGAGAACGGTCAGCGGCCCCGCGTCATGCGCCGGTACTCGGCCGCCACCGCTCCGGCCGGCACCGGACGGTTCAGGAACAGGAGGTCGTCCATGCGGCAGTCGCAGGCGTTGTTCTCTCTGGTGTTCTGGGGGAAGCTGCCACCGATCTTGATGCCGCGGGGATCGGTGGTCGAGGCACGGTGGGGCGCCGGCGTGGTGGTGAGTTCCCAGGGGTCGCCCGGCGTGACGTAGAAGCCGTCCAGGGGCTTGCCGTCGCGGTAGAGGGCGAGGGTGCCGTCGCGGAAGTCGAACGTCGCAGCCAGGTGGACCCACTCACCGCGGGGCAGCAGTTCTTCCCAGGGGGCATCGGCAGCGAAAGTCTGGGAGGCGCCGCTGTCCAGGCGTCTGCCCAGCGCGACGAGTTTCAACTCACCGTTGACCTGGATGAGTTCGAGCAGTGCACGCACCGCGTGACCGTCCGAGGTTCCGGACAGTACGCCGGCCAGCCCGATCGCGTTGTAGCGGTCGCTCGGGTTGGCGGTGTTGGAGTTGAGGGCGGGGTTGTCGCCCGTCATCTTGAACCAGCCCATGACGGTGGCACCCCGGGCGCTGCGAAAGGCGTCGAGGGACGACATGCCCTCGGCGTCCCAGGTCCCGGCCTTCCAGTCGTCGTTGCCCGCGGTGGCCGGGTTCTGCTGGCGCACCTGCAGGGCGGGTGAAGCACCCGGATACGCCTCGTCGGCCACGCGCATCGCGGAACCGCCGTTGATCAGGCTGAGCGCGGTGCCGGAACGCCCGATGTCCTGCTCGCGACCGGGGTCGGCGGGGTCCGGGTGCCCGAAGTCGTACGCCGCCACGGCCTGGGCTCGCAGCGGAGTGTGGGCGGTCGAGGGGCGGGCCGCCTGGGCCGGAAACGTGGCGGCGGCAAGCGAGGCCGTCGCGGCGAGCGCGGCGACGGCGAGTGAGTAGCGTCTGGTGCGGGGCGGTGTCATGCAGCCTCCCAGCGGCAGCGAAGGGGCAGTCGACCGGGGTCTCCCGGAAGACAGAAAGCGCTTTCGTCCGCGTGCAGGGACCATGTAACCCCTTCGCCGCGACCCTGACAATGGGCGTGTACTCGCCAATTTCCTGGGCGCCCTTCGGCGGCGGCCCGGACCGCCTTGCGGACAAGGACGCAGATCGCGAGCGGCCCTTCGGGGCTCGGACGCCACCGGCTCGCGGCGGCCTACGAGCACCTCGCTCCGAGTCCGGGCGCAATCGCGCCCGCAGAGCCCGGGCGGGCTACGCGGTCGCCGCGCGTCCGCGCACGCTGCGCCCGGTGGCACCGCCGCAGCAGCGGACGGACTCCCCTCCGTCGCTACGGCAGCGACCGCCGCTGCTCTCCCGCTGAAGTCCCCCTGCGGCAACTCGGCGGGGATACCCAGGGGCTTCCCCCAGGGGACAACTGGGGGTTACCCCCCAGCAAAGTCGGGGATCAGCCCGGTCGCTCGGACGACGCCCGGTCCGTAGGTTCCGGGGTGGAATCGAAACACCGTTCCGCCCAGCCTACGGAGGCCCCTCGTGACCGCCCCTTCGCGTCCGCGGACGCGCACTCCTCATCCGCTCGTCGCGGCCTTCGTGCGGTTCGTCGTGTGTGGTGGCGGTGTCGGGCTGGCGTCCAGCGGGGTACTCGTACTACTCAACGACCGGATCCCGATGGCCGTCGCCAACGCGCTGGTCACCGTCGTCTCCACGGTCATCGCCACCGAATTGCACGGGCGGGTCTCCTTCCGGAGCGGGCGGAAGGGGTGGGGGGTTCACCTTCAGTCCGGGGTGACCGTCGCCGTGAGCTACGCGTTCACGACAGGGGCGCTGTTCTGCCTGTACGCCGTCCGGTCCGAGCCCTCGGCCCTGGTCGAGCAGACGGTCTATCTGTCGGCGTCCGCTCTGGCGGGGATCGGACGGTTCGCACTACTGCGGGTTGTCGTCTTCGCCGACCGGGCCCCCGCGCCCGACGCCTCGCTCAGCAAGGCCGCGGTGGCGATGGCTGCGTGAGGTCTCCGCCTTTCCGGGAATCGTGGAGTGCGTCGCCGTGTAATTGGCTCCCGGCCCGCGGCCTTCGCTGCTTCCTCGGCCTCGTTCCCGTCGGCGTCAGTGCCGCCGCCTGCCGCCCCTGCCCCTGCCGCTTGCGCCCGGTCGGCGCCGCTGATGGCTGCGGCCGAGATGCGCGGCCGGCCGCCGACGGGCCTGCTCGGCGACCGTCCTCAGATCCGCCAGACCCGCCTGGTCGGGGTGACCGGATGCGAGAGCGGCCTCAAGAGCCTTATGGGCAGAGAGTTCCTGGCCTCCCAGAATTTCGAGCAAGCCTTCGGGGCCCGCTGTCTCCAGGAGCTGGAGCAGACTCTCGGCGACCATGACGAGGCTCTCGGGCTCGTTGAGATCCTCGGCACCGAGGACCTCCCGGCGCACCAGGACACTCAGGGCAGTGGGGCCGAGGAGCGGGTCGCCGCGCAGGCCGCGCAGCAGAGCCTCGCCGGCCGGGTACGCATCGACGAGTGCGTCCAGCATGGCTTCGGCGCGGGTACGGAACGGGGTCGCGCGTACCGCGTCGGTCAGCTTCTCCAGCGCCTCGGCAGGGCTCTCCTGGGCGGCGACCCAGGCAGCGAGTTCGGTGCGGGCGGCGTCCGGGTCGTAGTGCTCGGCAATGACACCGAGGAGCCCGGCGGCGGGGGCGTGGGCGAGTTCACCGACACGCGGGGCATCACGCCCCTCGGCGAGCAGCCGACGGCGTACGGAGTCGTGGCCAAGGGCGGTGAGACGGATCAACTCGACGGGTCCGTCGGTCAGTTCCGCCCGCTGCTCCTTGCTCCGCTTTTCGGCATCCTCGCTCTCCCCGTGTCCACCGGCAACAACGCCGAAGAGCTCGGCGAGCTCCGGCGGCATCCCGGCGGGCGGCAGCACGGACTCCTCGAGCGGTATGTCGAGGAAGACCGGGTCGGCCATGCCCTCGTGCCGCTTGATCGCGCCCAGGTCCTCCAGCACGTCCAATGCGGTGCGCAGATCACGGTCCGCGTGTCCGAGTTCCATCTGCCAGGCGTAGTGCCCGGTCAGTTCGTACTCGGCGCGGTAGCGCAGGTGCAGCGAGTCGCGCAGCCGGGGCCAGGGCATGGCGTGCGGCAGGCTGTAGAGGGTGTTGAGAACATCCGGCACGGTGTCCTCGAAACTGACGAAGAGCATCGACCCGACGTGTCGGCCGCCGCGGGCGCCCAGGAGTGGCATGCGCAGCTCGGAAAAGGTCTCGAAGGCGTGCCGCCACAGCGCGAGCGGGTCCTTGAGCAGGGGCTGCGCCTTGGCGACCGCGTACAGCCGCCCCTTGACCACCCGTACCAGCCGGGCCCTCTTCGCCCACTCGACCGCAAGCCCCAGCCGCGGCAGCTGCGTGGAGGAGCGCACCTTGTCCACCGCGTCGCCTGTCCCCAGCTCGGCGACGAGGGCTCGCGCGTCCGCCATTCGCAGGTGGCCCGTAGCGGTGAGCGCGCGCCCCTCAGGGCCCGCCCAGTCGGCGATCCCTCGCAGCCACCGCAACGCGCGGGACGTCTCGGCGCGTGCACGCAGCTCCTTCTCCGCGGGCAGCAGGACCGGCAGCTGCGGTTCGGCGCGTGTCACCGCTGCCGGGCCGCGCGTCAGGTGGTTGCGCAACACCTCGTCCAGTACGTCCTGGTCGTACGGCACCTCACCTTGCTGAGCCTGCTCCACGAAGCTTTCAAGCGCCGCCGGATCCTGGACATCGACCCCCTGCTCGGCTGCGGTGACCGCCCAGAACTTCGCCATTCCCCAGCGGCCGCGGTCAGCCATGGCGGGGGCGTACCGCGGTGAGATGGTCTCGATCGCAGCAAGGTTGTCGGCCGATGATGCCCCGCGCGGGTCGCTGAGGCCCATCGCATCGAGGTAGCGCAGCAGGGCTGCGAGCGTGCCGGGCGCATCCGCCAGCTCTTCGCCGGGCAGCACGGTGGCCGTGCGCGGCAGCCAGTCCAGCAGATACTCCTCGATGTGCCGGGGCTCCCACAGCCCCAGCCGCCCGTCGCAGGTACCTCGGTGGCGATAATCGAGCGCCGTCTCGACGACGAACGGGTCCACGCTCTCGCCCCGCTCGCGGGCCCACTGAACCGTCCGACGGATCAGCAGCGAACACGCTGCCTCGAATTCCTCGGTCTCCTCGGACGCGAAGAACATCCTCATCACACCGGCCCTGCCTGTCCTGTCGTACGGCCGCCGTGCCACAGCATGCCAGCTGTCCCGGTCCCCAGGGAGATCGCGGTTCCGCGGGACCAGGCGGTCACTATTGAACCGTAACCGGTCCGCCGGCAGCCGCAGATGCTGACGGGAGGGACGAGATGATTCTGCACTGTTGGCAGCGGTTCCCCGTTGAGTTCAGGGCGCTGTGAAAAGTGCGGGAAGCGGGAGCGAGGGCCTGGCCCCAGCTGAGAATGCGGCGCCGGGCGATAGCGCACCACGGGTCGCAGCGACCGGTGGGTCCCTGCGACCGGACCGGCGTCGGGCGGCGCGGTCCCTGCGACCGGACCGGCGGCGAGCGCATGCTCGCCTTGTCCATTCCACTCTTCGCCGTCGCCTCCTCGCACTGTGCGACGACAGCCCGGCGCACTGTGCGCCGCGCCGGGGCTGCGGATGCCACGTCGCGGAGCGACCATCTGCGGCCTCGACCCTCGGCCCGCACGGTGCCCGGGTCGTACGCGGACCAACTGGTCGGTGAAGGTGTCACCGAAGACGCCCTGCGGGTCGGCGCGTTGACCGCCCGCTGACCGGAATCGGCTGCGACGCGCCCGCCGGATCCCCCACACCATTGGTACGCCGATGGAGAGACTCCCGACACCGGGTGTCTACCCATGGATAACTCCCGCTGATTTGACGTGGGTTGCTCGTTCCACCCCCCCCATCAGCAGAAGCAGGAGACCCCGTGCCGCTCACCGCACCCCGTCGCACCTCCGGCGTGACTCTGTCCGCCGCGCTCGCCGCCGTCACGCTGGCCGCACATGCTCCTCAGGCGGCAGCCGCCGACATCCCGTCGCTGAGGATTCTCACCTACAACACATTCCTGATCGGTACTATGGCCTAACTGTACTGACGAGGGGCGGGATGAGCCACGCTGAGGAACGTCCATATGACGGGTGCGGGAAGTGCTTCGTAGCCGTACGTCGGCTGTCGCGGAAGTCCGATGCGACGTGGTCACCCGCACGTCAACGAGACAATGTGCTGTCGGCCGTGGCCAGCGTAGGCGGGCACGTCATCGCGTGGGCTGACGACTGGGAAGTCTCCGGCGCCACAAATCCCTTGTCCCGTCCGCAATTGGGTCCATGGCTGCGTAACGAGCGTGGCCCCTATGACGGTGTGGCCGGCGCAGCCGTTGACCGCATCGGGCGGAGCCTAGTCGACTGCCTGAACACCGGGTTCAGGTTGCGCGACGAAGGCAAGCTACTCGTAACGTACGGCCACGTCGGGCCGTGGGACCTGTCTGACCCCTTCGACGAGGATCGCTTCATCATGGAGGCGTGGGGCGCACAGCGTGAACTACGGGCAACGCAAGGGCGCAACCGGGACGAGACGACGAAGGCCCGGAACCAAGGGCGTAAGCGGGGAAAGCACGCATACGGATACCGGTACGTCCGCCTCCACCCGAAGGCAGGCATTGACCATGTAGGCCTGGACCGGGGTGAGGAGATGCCGCCCGACGTACGCGAGCGGGAGAACGCGTGCGAGATCCTGCGCGACGTCGCGCGCCGCATCCTGTCGGACGAGACCGATGAAATTACGGAGTACAGCGAGGCAGCCAGGCTCACACGGGCGGGCGTCTATTCGCCTGCGGATCACGAGCGCGTCATGAGCGGCAGGGAGCCGCGGGGCGGTCCGTGGGACGGTGCTGCACTGACGAAGATGCTCGTGTCGGAAGCGGCTCTCGGCTATCTCATGCATCTGGGGCGCCCCGTCATCGACGACAAAGGGCTCCCTGTCCGTGTAGCTCCTGGCTTGTGGAGCCGCGCAACCCATGACGCCCTCGTGGCGAAGCTAGGGCCGAAGGTGCCACGGCAGAAGCGGGCGCAGTCGGGCACTCACTTGCTCTCGTCCGTCGCCCTGTGCGGCGTCTGCGGATTCCGGCTGTACCGCAGTGGCCTCCCCGTCGCAATGACGTGCAAGTCGCGCGCCAAGGGACTGTCCGACTGCCGGCCGTCGCCCACGATCCACATCGACATCCTGGAGTCCAGCCTCACCAATTGGTTCCTGGAGACCTTCGGCGATCACATGTTCATGGAGACGGTCTACGACCCCGGCAACGGTGCGGAAGAGGCCCTGGACGAGTTGCTGACGGCGCGCAATCGCCTCCGCGACGACCGCGCAGCAGGGCTGTACGAGGACGAAGACGACGCCGAGTGGTACCGAACGCGATACAGCGAACTGTCGGCCGACATTAAGCGTCTGCGTGCAACACCGATTCGACCGGCAGGGATGGTCACCCGTCCGACAGGCAAGAGTGTTGAATCGGAATGGGCTGCCGCAGCTGATGACGGCGCCAGGCGGCAGCTTCTCCATACGTTCGGCGTCACGGTGAAGGTGTGGCCCGACGGTCATGCGCACCGGTGGCAACCTTTGGTGGGCGACGTCGACCCTGACGCCGAAGGAGTGGGCGCCTTCCCGCTCCCGCGCAGGAGTCCAACCGTCAAGGAGCCTGCGCGCGCCAAATGAGCAGTCGACGAAGAGCCCCCGCCAGATGGCGGGGGCTTCGGCATGCCCGTCCTACTCGACAGGCGGCTTGCTCCACGGGCCAGCCTGCGGACGTTCTGGGAGCGTCGCGCCTGGCCGCGAACACACCACGGATTTCCTCACCAACCCTGACAAGCTGTTCAACTCCGCAATGGGTTGGGCGCGCGAGCAGATGAGGAAGTTCGCCTCCTCCGACTGGGGCAAGCTGACGACGGAAATCCCCATCGGGATGTTGAAGAGCCTGAAGAACTCCATTTTCGGCGGTGACGGTAGCGGTACGTCCGCATCCGGCGGCGTGGGACGAGCCTTGATGTGGGCTCGCTCGCAGGCCGGCAAGCCGTACCAGTGGGCGGCGCTGGGAATCCGTCCTTCGACTGCTCCGGCTTCATGAGCAGCATCGAGAAAATGATCCTGGGGCAGGTCCCGAAGGGTCGCCTGTGGTCGACGTTCTCCTTCCAGGGGAACAACGCCCCGGCGGGATGGGTGCGGAACCTGCGTTCGCCGTTCCAGATCGGCATCACAAACGCTGGAGTCGGTCACACGGCCGGCACGCTGGCAGGCGTCAACGTGGAATCGCGTGGCGGGCAATGCGTGGTCGTCGGGAAGAGCGCGCGGGGTTGGAATGACCCGCTCTTCACCTCACATTACGGATTCGCCCCTGCCCTGGCGAAGAAGCCATCCGGCTACTTTGCCGGCGGATTCCCCAGCGTCGGGGAACTGGCAATGGTCGGCGAGCAGGGACCGGAGTTGGTCCGGTTCATGAGTCCCGCGCAGATCTACAGCAACGGTGACACGCGGGCCATGGCACGTCAGGCCGCAGACCTGGCAAGTCTCCCCGCGGGCCAGGGCGGAAATCAGGCGCCGAACATCACCGTGGAGAACCACGTGTGGGTTGGTGATCGCGAGATCACGGACATCGTCGACACCCGCATGATCGTCCGCGAGAACGCGACGGCTGCCGCCATCGAAACGGGCCGCTACGTGTGACGCACACCTGACGCACACGAGTGCCGCTCCCCTGACATGGGGGAGCGGCTTCCACGCATAACCCCAACTGCCCCTAGAGAAGGCCGACGTGGCCTCTCCGGGGGCTCCCCAGGACTTCGAGAGGAACCACCATGGACTACACCGACGCCGCGAAGAACCAGCCCGTGACTTGCTCGCAGTGCGGTGCCGACGTCGCGCAGACCCCGGGCCGCGGGAAGATCAAGCGCTACTGCTCTCCGTCCCACGGTCGCTCGTGGCGTCAGCGGATGCGGTCGGCCGGCTGGCTCTGACAGCGCGGCTCGATGCGCCCTTGACCCGACGCCCGCTCCGGGCCATCGTCGTAGAAGTTCGTGCAACGTCGATGACCAAGGAGAAACCATGACGTTACGGCTCATTGCCAAGGACCCCAACACCGACGGAGCCAACTGCCCGACGGTGTGGGTCGACATGGAGCGTCAGGAAATCGTGACGCAGGGATGGAAGGCGGATGAAGCCATGACGGCGGAGTGCCTGGAGGCTGGCCCCATCCCGGACAGTGAGGCCGTGGTCCGTCTCCCCTTCCGCATGATCGCTGCACTTCGGGAGGCTTGCGATGCCGCAGAGCGCGCCCCCGTTCGCTGAACTCCTGGCGAACTGCCGGCGGTCGGCCGTGCACCTGGAGATGCGCGACTTCTACGACGACCCCGACGAGGCTCCACGCGTCGCGGCGTGGAAGTCTGGCTATCGGCCGGACCCCGACGACCGTTCGACATGGTGGCGTCCCTGGCTGGACATGGTTGCGGCGGCCGTCGGAAGGGGTGTCGAGTTCCGGCGCGCACGCATCGTGTCCGAGCCCGTCAGCCAGTACACGCAGTACCTGTACGACGGCACGTTTGCCAACGTGGCCGCAGGTGAGCAAATCCGTTGGCTCCCGCGTCGCCAAGCGTCGGCCATCGCACTGCCCGGCAACGACTTCTGGGTGTTCGACGACCGCGTTGTCCGCTTCGGCTACTTCTCAGGGGACGGAACATACCTGGGGGACGAGGTGGACGAGCGAGCCGACGTGGTGAAGCTGTGCGTCGACGCATTCGAGACCGTGTGGGGCAGAGCGACTCCGCACGCCGACTACAAGATCTAGGAACAGCGCAACACCCATGACCCGTCACCCGTCGTCCAGCGTCCAGGCCGCCCGCGAGGCTCTTGCCGAAAGGCTGCGGGAGATCCGGCTAGACGCTGGGCTGACGGGGCGGGACGTGGCCAAGCGCGCAGGCTGGAACGCCTCCAAGTCGTCGCGACTGGAGAACGCCATTACGCCGCCCTCCGATGCGGACATACGGGCGTGGTGCGCAGCCTGCGGAGTGCCGAAGCTGGCGCCGGACTTGATCGCAGCGTCCCGGACCGCAGAGTCGATGTACGTCGAATGGAAGCGTCTTCAGCGAACCGGGCTGCGGCAGCTGCAGGAGTCCTACATCCCGCTGTTCGAGCGGACGAAGACATTTCGTATCTACTGCTCCAACGTCGTGCCCGGACTGCTCCAGACGCCCGCGTACGCCACGGCGCTGCTACGCGAGATCACATCCTTCCGGGGCACTCCTGACGACGTCACAGAGGCTGTAGCGGCACGTGTCGACCGGGCCAGGTTGCTGCGGGAGGGCAACCACAGGTTCGCCATCCTGGTAGAGGAATCCGTGTTGCGGTACCGGATCGGTGACGAGTCGACCATGGCCGGCCAGCTGGGGCACCTCCTTGCCGTCATGTCGCTCCCCGCGGTCTCCCTGGGAGTCATCCCCTTCACCGCGGAGCGGGGGATGTGGCCCATCGAGACCTACTCCATCTACGACGACGAGCAGGCACAGGTGGAGCTACTGACAGCCGCCGTCACGGTGACCACCCCGTCGGAGATCGAGCAGTACGAAGCGGCGTTCAGTCGAGCCGCTGAAATGGCGGTCCACGGAGCGCGTGCACGGACGCTCATCACGGCTGCCGTAGACGCCCTCGGATGAAGTCGCGTGCAATTTCGTAGAAGTCAGTTGGGCCACGTTCCTGCGCGTCCGTAGCGTCGTCTCACAGACGACAAAGCGGAGGAGCGGCAATGGCAACCACCATGGATCAGCCCCAGGAAGTCCACCTGACGGAGCCGATCTCCCCGAACCCGTATCCAGGCTGCGACGTATGTGCCGCGCTCGTCCGGGAGTGGATCAACGTGACCGAGCCGGCCTCCCCGCTGTTCGACATGGAGAGGGCTCACCGTATCGTCGACGAGGTCAGAGATCATCGCAGTCAGGACGAGGCAGCAGCCCCCGCGCTTTGACGTCCCATAGACCCGCGCGACGGCTCGTCACAGTCGTCGTGCGGAGGGCGGCAGGGACCACGCTCGATGTGAGGTCGGCACGGTCCCTGTCCGTCCACTGGCCCCCGTCCCTCCACTGTTTGGTGGTGGAGGAGCGGGGGCTCTTTGCTGCCTTCTGCCCATACACTTAGCCAGTACTCCTGCAAGAACCTGTACCCGAACTGGGGTCAGGACCACCGGGCGACGGAGATAGCGAGGGCGTCGTTCTTCCAGGGCAATGACGTCGTGGTGCTCCAGGAGGCGTTCGACAACTCCGCCTCAGACGCGCTGGCACAGAACGCGTCCGCCCAGTACCCGTATCGGACACCGGTGGTGGGCCGGAGCAAGAGCGGCTGGGACGCCACGGGCGGCGCCTACTCGGCCACCACTCCGGAGGACGGTGGTGTCACCGTACTGAGCAAGTGGCCGATCGTCCGTAAGGAGCAGTTCATCTACAAGGACGCCTGCGGCAGCGACTGGTGGTCCAACAAGGGCTTCGTCTATGCCGAACTGAACGTCAACGGCACTACGGTGCATGTGGTGGGAACCCACGCGCAGTCGACCGACTCCGGATGCGGGACGGGTGAGGCGGCGCAGATGCGCAGCCGGCAGTTCAAGCAGATCGACGCCTTCCTCGACGCCAAGAACATTCCCGCGTCGGAACAGGTCATCGTGGCGGGCGACATGAACGTCGACTCCCGCTCCCCCGAGTACGCATCGATGCTCGCCGATGCCGGACTTGCCGGAGCCGATGCCCGCACCGGGCACCCGTACTCCTTCGACACCCAGGACAACTCGATCGCCTCGTACCGCTACCCCGACGACCCCCGCGAGGACCTCGACTACGTCCTCCACCGCGCCGGGCACGCGAAGCCGGCCGGGTGGACGAACGAGGTGGTCAAGGAGCAGAGCGCGCCCTGGACCGTCTCCAGCTGGGGCACGGACTACACGTACACGAATCTCTCCGACCACTACCCGCTGATCGGGTCCGTCAGCTAGCGGGACCGTGTCAACCGGCCGGCCTCGGAATCATCCGCGTCATACGTCGTGCCGACCGGTGCCGCCTCGACCGCAGCCACGGTGCGGGGGTACTCCACGAAGTGGGGGCGTGCTGTCGGTGGCTGCGGGAACGGCTGTCGTCGGCAGGCCGGTCGCGGGGACGCGGTTTGCGGTTCTGCTCCCGGTGGGTCTCGTTCGGGCGCTGGTCGCCCGGGACTTGCTGGGCGACCGGGGTGCTTCGTCGGGCCGGATCAGTAGGCCGAGTTGACGTTGTCGATCGAGCCGTAGCGGTGCGCGGCGTAGTTGGCGGAGGCCGTGATGTTGGCGACCGGGTCGTAGATGTTCGTCGAGGTGCCGGCGACGTGGTACGCGTTGAAGGTGGGGTCGATGACCTGCATCAGGCCCTTGGACGGGATGCCCTTCATCGCGTTGGAGTCCCAGTTGTTGATGGCGTTGGGGTTGCCGGAGGACTCCCGCATCAGGTTCTTGCGGATGCCCTCGTAGGTGCCCGGGATGCCCTTCTCGTGCATGACCTTCAGCGCCTGCTTGATCCAGGCGTCGACGTTGCCGCCGGACTGGGCGGGGGTGGCGGCCGAGGCGGCCGGGGCGCTGACGACGGTACCGGCCATGACAGCGGCGCCGGCTGCGACCATGCCCAGCGAGATCTTCTTGGTCTTGGTCATGCGGGCGAACTTCTTGGGCATCGCGGTGATCTGCACGTGATAATTCCTGTTCTGTCGGGAGGTGATGCCAAGAATTGTTAATCGGGAGGCAATCCCGGGTCAATGCCCACCTCTTACTACTGAAATTAGTACTGGCTGCAGAAAATGGTTGAAGAAGTGGCTTCGCGGCCGGGGAGCTGGCCTTGATGGTCTACTATTCAGCTTCGGAGTGACGGCCGTCATATGGCCCACCCCACACGGCAAATGCCTCGAATCGGCATAAGAGTGACCCAGATCATGTGGCCTGCGTCATATCGAAGGCGCCCAATTCACTCGCCGTAATGCAAGAAATGCATTCCGTATTCATGGCTGGGTGGTGGGATATCGGCGCTCGTCTGCGGGGAATCCCGGCCGGTGATTGAGGGCCGATGGCCGGGGCCTGACGGGTCTGCCGGCGGTATGTACCGGGGCTGATTCAGCGCCGTCCGGCCGCGCGAATGGGCCGACCATGGGGGCAGGGCTCCTGCCGACGTCGTGAGGTTTTCCCCGAGGCTTCGGCGGATGACAGAGCGACGTGCGATTCTCAGCGACTCGACGTTCGAGGCGCAGATCGGATGGGCCTCCGCACACCGATCAGCGGGCGGGATCTACTTCCGCCGCCTGCGGATCGGCGCCCCCGGATGGCCTGGCCGCACGGTACGGGCCGTGGATGACCGCCCACGAACGGCACCTGGTGCGCCGGGCCGAGAAGGGTCACCGAGATGGACCGGCTACGCGCCAGGGCGTGGGGAGCGTGTATTCCCATCCGGGCTGCCACGGGGACGAGGCCTCGACGAGGGCTTGCCAGTGGGCGCCGGTGAGCAGGCAGTCCAGCGCCCAGCGGTTGGCGGAGTGCGCGATCACGAGGACTCGGGTTCCATCCCGGTCGGCAGCGAGGTCACGCAGGAAGTCATCCGTGGCTGCCTGGACGTCGCGGTAGCTCTGGCCGCGGGGGAAAGGGTCATCAATGTGCCGGGCCCGCTGGGCCTCGACGAAGGCGGCCGGCCGGCCGTTGAGTTCTCCGTAGTTGCATTCACGCAGGCGGGGGTCCTGGTGGATGGGTAGCGGGGTATCGGCGAAGGCGATCTGCGCGGTCTCCACGGCACGGTCCAGATCAGAGGTGAAGACTGCGACGATGCCGTCGTCGCGGCGGCGGCGGCGGCCGAGTTCGCCGGCCTGTACGCGGCCGGTCGCCGAGAGTGTGCCCGGCAGCCAGCCGGTGGCGATCCCCGCCTCGTTGTCGGCCGTGGTGGCGTGGGTCTCGTACACGATCTCGATGGACATGCGCGGACTCCGTCGGGATCAACCGCATGGGCAAGGGGGCGTCCGTCGGATTGGGGGACTTCTCCGTCTCCAGCAAGCCCCGCAACGCCCTTGGCAGATAATCCGGTAGCGGGGCGCGAGACTGCACGACCGACACTCCACCCCGGCCATGTCCCGGACCTGCGCCACCTCGAAGGAACCTCCCCATGGGCCACGCCCTCCCACCGTTCCACCTCCTGCCCGGCGCGCCCGCGTCGCCGGTCCTGCTGCACGTACCGCACTCGGCGCGTGTCGTCCCCGATCACGTGCGCGCCGGAATCATGCTGGACGACGCGGCTCTGGATCTCGAACTCGACCACATCACGGACTCCCACACGGCCGAATTGGCCGCCGAGGCGGCTACGGTCACCCCTCTCACTCCCTGGCGATTCGTCAACGGGCTGTCGCGACTCGTCATCGATCCCGAACGGTTCCCCGACGAACGCGAGGAGATGCTGGCCGTCGGCATGGGCGCGGTCTACACACAGACCACGCACCGCGAGCCGCTTCGCTCACCGGACGTGGATCCGCAGCCCTTGATCGACCGCTACTTCCACCCGTACGCGGCAGCAATGACCGCCGCTGTCGACGAACGCCTGGCGGCCACCGGACGCGCGGTCGTCATCGACGTCCACTCCTATCCGTCGGCTCCGCTTCCCTACGAACTCCACGGCACCGGGCCACGCCCACCGATCTGCCTCGGCACCGACGCCTTCCACACACCGCCGGACCTGCTGGCCCGGGCCGAGGCGGCGTTCGCCGGATTCGGGGGCACGGGCATCAACAGCCCTTTCGCCGGTGCATACGTACCGCTGAAGCATTACGGTGTGGACCCGCGTGTCAGCGCGCTGATGATCGAAATCCGCCGGGACGTGTACATGCCCGAGCCGGGAGGCCCCGCCCACCCCACCGGATCGACAGCGCTGGCGTCGGCGCTGGCCGCCCTGGTCGGCGCGCTGTCCGGTGCGAGCGAACAGGATGCACGGGCGTGACGCCCGTCCCATGCTTTTCACCGCAACACTGCCGCCTCGCGAGCCCCCGTGCGGGAACAGACAATGGTGACCAGGGCAGCAGCTCCGTGCCGGTCCCTCGAGGAGGTAGCGATGCGTCTGACCAATCTCGTCGGGGAGTCGGCCGAACACGTCAGCGCCCGCGAGGAGCTGCGCCTGGCCGAGATCGAGCTGATGCGCCACCGCGAACGCGTCGCTGACCTGCGCCGCCGGCTGCCACCGGGGCCCGTCGTCGACGACTACGCGTTCGAGGAAGGCCCCGCGGGTCTCCACGCAGACGATGTGCCGGTGCAGACCGTGCGACTGAGCGAGCTGTTCACCCAGCCCGGGCGCGACCTCGTCGTCTATCACTTCATGTACGGCAAGCAGCAGACGCAGCCCTGTCCCATGTGCACGATGTGGATCGACGGGTTCAACGGAATCGCCCACCACGTCGCCCAGAACATCGACTTCGTGATTGTCGCCGCGGCCGACCTGCCCACACTCCGCGCGCACGCACGGGACCGGCAGTGGGAGAACCTGCGGCTGCTCAGTGCCGGGCCGGCACCTTCAAATACGACCTCGGCAGCGAGGACGCCGAGGGCAACCAGGACTCGACGGTGTCGGTGTTCACCCGCGACAGCAACGGCTCGGTACGCCACTTCTACTCGGCACACCCCCGGATGTCCGACGACATCGACCAGCGCGGCATCGATCTGCTCAGCCCGGTGTGGCACATCCTCGACCTCACCCGCCAAGGTCGGGACAACTGGTTCGCAGAACTCAGCTATTAGCCTGTTTCGGTCGGGACCCGCTGAGCTGGGCCGATCGCCGTCGGGGTCGTGGCCGGCTGCCCGTGGTCGGATAGAGATGGCCAGGGCCCGGCGCGCGGACGGGCTGCTCCATGGTGAGTGAGAGGCTCCACCTTAAGTTCGACATCGCAGCCATCCGTTCCGCCTCCTCCGACTGACCCGGGCAACCGGAAGTGACGCTTGGAAACCGGCGGAGTGCTGGCTCGGCAGGAATCGGCGGACCGGTAACCGCCCCGCGGCGCTGTCGCATCGAGCCGATCCCGGAATGGGGCAAGAACTTGCCCCTGAGGGCAACACACCTCGTTCGGACAGTGGCCGTGCGGAGAGCCGAAGGTTGTTCAGCTAAGCACAATCGACCCACCTAGCCCCGCAAGCAGTGGGGGCTCGTGCTCTCCCTGGTATCCGAAATGCAGTTCCTGGCGCGCTCTTGTAGCCAGAACGTAGTAGGTCATTCTCAGCGCTGCCGACGTCGGGTCGGTAGCGGCATCGGTGTGAGCGTCGGGGACAACGACGGTGTCGAAGCCGTGGCCCTTGGCGCTGGCGCGGTGGACGAGGACAATCCCAGGTCGACTGAGGTCCAGGTTGCGGTAGCGGCCACTGGTGGCCTCGGCGGTATACATCTGCGGCTTCAGCCGTGGCGCCCTGCGTTCAAGCCGCGTGAGCAGATCAAACTGCCCGCGGGTCGAGTTCATGATGACACCGATGCTGTGCCGGGGATGGCGTTCAGCTAGGCCGATGACAAGGTCGACGGTGGCCCCTGCACCGGCGAGGCGGTGTACCTGGGGTACGGGACCCTCGCGTTCGGGAAGCGAGGGCAGATTTGGCCCCGTGTGGAAGTGCGCGGCAACCGAGGCGATCTGCCGTGTGTTGCGGTGATTGCCGTCGAGGTCGTGGCGGGTGCAGCTGCCAAGGCCCTTGGCGATCTCGGCGAGGGTGGACTGAGTGTCCGTGAGCCTCTGGCACTCGTCAGCGAAGACCGTAGTCGCACGGGCGTCGAGGAGGCGGCACAGCCGGTAGAACTCAGGGGGCAGGTCCTGGCCTTCGTCGATAACGAGGCCACTGCTGGTCATCGGGTCAGTGAGGGCTGCGCGTTCGTAAAGGGCGGACCAGTCGTACCAGCCGTCGTCCCCTCTGGGGGCGTCCTTGCCGTACCACTGAGCGAGCCAGGAGTGCGCGGTGGCCACGCGCACCGATCCATCCTTGGGGCCGAGGGTAGCGACAATCGGGTTCAGCGCCTGGCGCAGGAGGTTGGAGCGGGTGAGGAGTACCGTCGCGGTGCCGTCCAGGGCGAGCATGATGGCTCGCTGAGCGGCCAGCAGACTTTTGCCACTGCCAGGCGGGCCGCTGACCATGTGGTTTCCGTTGAGGGGAAGTTGACGCAGGCAGTTGCGCTGTTGAGGGGTGAGGTCAAGGTAGGTGATCGTCATGGCGGTGCGTTACTCCAGGGCAGCGGCCGCAGCGGCGCGGGCAGCGGAGACGAGGGGTTCGAAATAGCCGGGGACGTTCTCGCCACCGACGACGAGGACTCGGTCGAGCAAAGCGTTGCCGCTCTCGCAGCTGGTCTCCGGCAGCAGGGCACAGGCGTGGCAGGCCGCCCGGTTGAGGTTGCCGAAGCCCTGCCCCGTGTGCTCGGCACACAGCGGGTCCGCGGAGCACCAGGCCGCTGCCTCGGTCATCCGGAGCAGAGTCTCGGCGAGGTACGGCGGCGCACCCTGGCTCACCAGACCGCCGAGGGTGCCTTCTGCATCGCCCGCGGCCGTGTAGATGAGAATGCCGTGCTGGTCGTGCTCGGGGCGGGCGTAGATGCGTTCGCGCAGACTCGCCGTGGTGTAGCCCGACTCGAAGGAGAGCTGGCGGATGAGGAGGTGGGCCAGGGTGTGGAGGAGGACGAAGCGCGGCGAGAGTGTGGTGCCGGTGAGCGAGACCAGGCGGTCCTTCTGAAATGACCGGTCGAGGTCTGCGCGCATACCCGTCGTCCGTCGCTGTACCTGCGCGTCCTGTTCCCAGTTGTTGAGTTCCGTTGCGTCGAGGGTGAGAAAGATGCCCTCGCCGAACACCTCCACCGCGGGCAGCCATTTCAGTCGGCGAGCGGTGTCGGCCGGAACGAACGTGGCGTCCGGGGATATCCGGCTGAAGCCGGACAGAGCGCGCACCTCGCGCAGGCGATCGGCGAGCACGATCCGGCCGATGCGCCGGTGCAGATCCGCCCAAGGTTCGGCGGTCTCCTGGCCGAGCCCGAGCGTGGATTCGCGCAGGGCGAAGTCGCGAGTTGCGGGCGGGGCCGGTGATGTGAACGCGGCCCACTCTTCGCGGCTGAGGTCCGGGTGCTTGACCATTGTGGTTTCGGACGTTGGGGCGGCGTGGTCGAGCCCCATCTCCTCCGCGAGGAGGGCGTCCAGAGTCACCTCGTCGGCGCCCGTGTCCTCTTGGATCATGGTGCGGAAGATGTCGGCGCGGGACGTACCGGCGACTTTGCACAGCGGAATCCAGTAGTCGCTCGCCCGCACCCGCTCCGCCAGCAGTCCGTCCGGTGCTGTCGAGGTGTCGGCGTCTGGGATGTCCAGCGCCGAATGCACCACCGGGTAGTAGAGGTTTCCGGCCGTGCGCTGCACGATCTGGACCGGTTTGTCGCAGTCCACGGCCTCGTTCGTCCGCTGCCACGGGTTGCGTCCGGAGCATCGCATGCCGTGGGTGCCGAGGATGTCCAGAAGGTCGCGGGAAGCCCCGCAGCCCTTGGCCGTGCAGGCCACAGCCAGTGCCTCGAGGCCGGCGGCACGGTCGGCAACCTTGAAACGCAAGTGTGTGCGTGAGGAGCACTGTTGGCGTTCGGTTGCTGCCAGTCGCGAGTGTGCCCAGAACCACCAGTCGACATCACCGAGGTGGCCGCCTGCGCAGATCTGCACGAACCGCATCGGGGCGAGCTGCCGCAGAGGTGAGCAGGCCGCGCAGCGCGGAGGAGTACCCGGCTTCTCGTCGGCGATGCGCCACCGCACCATACGGCGGCAGGAGCCGCAGAACAGCCAGGACGGGAAACGGATGTACGGGGCGCCGGCCGCGTCCACGTTGTCGAATCGCTCGTTGGCGGCGGCCGGGGCCGCGAAGAATCCGCTGACGCCGAGCCGGGACGCCAGCCTCGGGGAGTCGACCGGCTGACGGCGTCGGGGCCAGTCCCCGATGCCGGTGGCGACGAACGACTCGCCCTGGATATCGAAGACCGCTCCCACGCCGAACGGCAGCACTGTCTGTGCCTGGCGTACACGCAGTTTCCTGCTCACTGGTCGGCCCCCTTCACCGTCACCTGGCACTCCCGGTCGACGTTGCGCATGGAGTGCGGGGTCTCCCACAGGCCGCCGTGCTGCTCGAAGCTCTTGAGTATGTTCATCTGCCCCTTGCCCTGACTGCGGTAGTGAAGGTGTTTACCCGCCGCCTTCGCCTCACGCGCGGCTTCCTCCCACTCCGCGAGCAACTCGGCAGCTTCCTTGCGTACGTCCTCTGCGGCACGCGGATCACTTGCCGCACACCGGACCACCAACTGTTCGGCCAGGGCATCGGCTTCGGGCAGGTGATCGAGGATCCGTCCTGCATCCTGCTCGGCGGGCAGGCCCAGCCGATGACGTACGAGAATGACGAGCGCAGCATGCAGGGCACGTCGGCGCGCGGGCATCGACCACGGGGTGACGCTGGTCGGCTCGACATGCCGGTAGAGCGAGCGATGGTAGACGTCGAAGGTTTCGTAGTGCGAGCGGTCACGCGGGCGGGTGGCGTTGAAGAACGTGACGACCAGGCCGGGAACCTTGCTGCGGCCGACGCGGCTGGTGGCCTGGATGTACTCGGCGGTGGTCTTCGGCTGGCCCTGCATCAGCATGAGCGCGAGTCGTTTCACATCGACACCGACCGACAGCATGTTGGTGCACGGCAGGAACGACACGGACTGCGCATCGTCCCAGGGCTTCTCCAACCGGTCGAGCAGTACGGGCTGTTCGGCGCGCGGCAGGTTGCTGGTCAACTCCTGTACCTGGCCGTCCGCGAGGGGACGCGTACCGTGGCCGGCGTCGAGCCCGGCGAGCTGCGCCGGAATGTCGTCGGCCGCCGCCGTGACGGTACGGCCGAGTTCGCGCAGGCTGTGGTGGTAAGCGACGAGTGTCCAGTACGCGTCCCGGTGCTCCTGCGGGAGCTCCCAGGCGCCCTGGAGCAGGGCTGCCGTGGTGGCGACCGCGGCACGCCCCGCCGTGTGTCCCTGGGCCATCACTCCGAGGTAGCGGCGGCCGGGCTGTGTGGTGTCAGGTTCGGCGAAGTACGAGTTACGGGCGTCGAGTCCGGCCGGCGGAAACAGCTGCGCCTGACTCCCGTACAGGGCACGGATCTGCTCGCCGGAGCGGCGGATCGTCGCGGTGGAGGCCACGATCTTGGGGCCGACTCCGTCGTTGCGCGTGCACAGGCCGAGGATCGCCGACTCGTACAGGCCGGCTGTCGTGCCCAGCGGACCGGTCAGCAGGTGCAGCTCGTCCTGGATGACGAGACTGGGCGGTTGCTGCCCGGTTCCCGAGGCGAACAGCCGTCCGGCACGCGGCTCCCAGGCAAGCCGGGCAAACTTGTCGACCGTGCCGAGGACGAACGTGGGCGGCCGGTCGTACAGCTGCTGGTCGACGACGGCCACAGGCAGTTCGTTGTGGAAGGAGCACTCGTCGCGCGGGCAGTGGAACGCGAACGAGTCCGCACCGGCCTGCACACCGTAGTCCTCGATGTCGGGTGACTTGTGGGCGGGCAGGATCCGCGTTCCGCACCATGGGCAGCGGTCCAAGATGAACACGTCATCGGGGTGCGTGGCGGCCCGCACCTCGTCGAACGCTTTGCGGGCCGCCTCGTAGGAGTTCGGAGAGGTGGACTCTCCCACCCATAGCCCGATGGAGAACGGTTCCCTGCCGTAGGTGAGCGGGTCGGCGCGTCGCAGGGTCTCCAGGGCACAGATCGTCGTGGCAGCACGCTGGAACTGCTGGGTGGTGAGCAGGCTGAGCGTGTACCGGCTGAGCACGGCTGTGCCGCCCCCGTCCGGCTCACGGCGGCGCAGCACCATGACGAACGCGGCGAGGAGCAGGTACGCCTCCGTCTTGCCACCACCGGTGGGGAACCAGATCAGGTCCGTGGTCTGTCGATCCGGGTGGTACGAATCAGCAACCCCGTCCACCGCGAGCAGGAAGAACGCCAGCTGAAAAGGGCGCCAGGCGGCGTCGTCGCACGGTTCGGGGTCCAGCGGCACCGGGTCGCGGCGGGAGCGGCGTTCTCCGGCCTGGTCACGGGCCGAGTGGCGCATCTGGAGGGCCATCGCCCGGTTCGCGGTACGGAAGGCGTGCAGGAGCTCGGGGCGGTCCGGGTCGACGAGTGTCCGTACGCCCGATTCGATGCGGGTGACGGCCACGCGGACCCGATCGAGAATGCGATCAGCGGCCTCCCGACCCCAGGCGGGAAGATGCGCGTTCCGTTGGCTCTCGTACCAGGTCCGGTAGCCGGCGGCGAACTCCTCCAGTTCCATGCGGAGTTGATGATCGGGAACACCGGGATCGGCGAGGTGCAGCACGTTGAGGACCTTCGCGCCGGCCGGTCCGGCCGCGCGCGTGGCGGGAACCTCCGCCTCGGGCATCACGGCCGCCCGCAGTCCGACGACCTGCTCGGCGTCGCGTTCCTCTGCCACCGCGCAGCCGTGACCGACCGCGTACGTCCGCACATGCTGGTACTGCAGTCTGAGTTCCTGTTCTTCCAGGTCGCGGCTGGCCAGACGAACGCTCGGATACTGCAGGATGGAGCCGTCGACCGGTCGGACGGCCAGCGCGACTTGGAAGAGCATCCTGTCCCACTGCGTGGCCCGCCCGAGGTTCTGCTCGGTGCGGGCAGTGTTCACCAGTGCGACGGTGACCAGATGACCGGCACCAAAAGTGCGACGCCGGACGCGGATTTCGGCACGGCCGTCGAGGACGGTGACGTGGTCGCGGCCCGTCTCAAGGCGGTGGGTCTCGTCAGGCAACGGCACACGCTGCCACCGACGATGGTGGTCGCCCTGAGCGGGCAGCGTGGCGTAGCGGGCACCGCCGCAGCCGACTTCGATGGTTCCGGCGTCGGTGTAGAAGCTGATGCCGAGGGACGACGGAAGCCAGGAGTTGGACTCGGGGACCGGGTCCTCGGACGGGTTGGTGTCCTCGGCTGCCCCCTCGGTCCCTGGGCCGTCGGTCTCTTCGGCCGACATGGTCAGCTGTCGCTGGAGGTCGGCATCCTGTGCGTAGAGGGTGCCCATCAGGTACTGGCGGTCGGGCGGGGCGTCGAGGATCTCGTCCGGTGCGCCCGCGGGGCCGACGAGCTGGCTGTGCAGGTAGTCGACGAGTTCCTGTCTCGGGTCCATGAGGTCCTCTGCGGGGGTGAAGTGGTCGTTGTGGAGGGGTCGTCGGGCAGAGCTCAGGAGCGGCGCCAGCGGTCACGGAAAGCGGACCTGCCTTCGGCCGAGTCGGCAGCCTGCGCGGGAACCGCGCGACCGGCGGCCAGGAGCCCTTGCAGCTCGGAGATCCGCACCCAGGCGTCGTGCTCGACCTGCGCCAATCTCTCTGCGGCTCTCTGCTCGGCGGCGGCGACCCGGTCCGCCGCCCACTGCTCGACCACTGCCGCCGTCCTGACGCGTTCCGCGAGCGCCTCTTCGGCCTGCGCCAGCCGCTGCTCGAGCTGCGCCAGGCGGGAGTTGGCGGCAATGTTCTGCTCCCGCAGGCGCGCGTCCGATTCGGCCGCCCGCTGCTGGGCCCATTCCGCTCGCTGTGCTGCCGCGCCGGCAGCTCCCTCGGCGGCCCGTACGCGCTGCTGGGCCACCTGCTCGGTCTGACGGTGCCCTTCCCTGAGGTGGGCGAGCCGCTGTTCGGCAGCGTGGCGGACTTGGCCTTCCCTGCGGTCGAGGGCCTTGTCCATCCGCTGGAGCAACTCTGCCTCCAAAGCATCCAGCCGGCCCTCTGCCTCCCGCCCTGCCACGCGCAGGCGCTCAACACCTGCCTGCTGCTCCCCTCGGATTCGCCGACCGCATTCCTGCTCGAGCCGGGCCAGGCGCGCGTCACCCTCCGCGCGGGCCGAGGCCAGGCGGCGACTGCTCTCGGCCGAGGCCTCCTCCGAGCGGTGGGTGAACTCGGCGCGCAGGCGTGCGTCCTGTTCCGCCAGGGCCCTCGCGAGCACGTCGACCTGGGTGCTGGCTGGCGCCTCTTGCCGCGTTGCGGCGGCCCGGCCGGATGCCTCGGCCGTCGAACCGGCGGGCTCGATTCTTACGCCGACCTGGTCGGAGGCGGGCTCAGCCGGAGCGGCAGGCACTGTCGGCGTGGCTTTCTCCGGTGGCCGCCCCCGGACGGTCTGCACGGGAGCGTCCGGCAACCCCGGCGTCGGCCTGGCGACAAACGTGCTCAGCGCATCACGCAGCGCGAGCCGTGACTCCGTCTTCACCAGCGGTCGCCTGGCCAGGTAGCTCCGGGGAGAGACCCCCAGCAGCGCGTCCGAAGGGCTGTCGAAGAAGACCTCCGGCTTCGCCTCCGCGTCCTTGAGGGCATCCAGAACGCGTGTCAGTAGCTCCAGGGCCTGGACGACGGGCCGGTCGAGCGTGGCCCGCTCCCTCGCTGCTCGTACAACTGCCGATGCCTCACGCTCGCCAAGCATCACGGCCAATTGCGGGCGCCCGAGTGCGAGCAGGGCGTACTCGGCCAGCCAGGCCACTCCCCCGGCAAACTGGTGAGGCAGCCGCTTGGCCTGCTCCCAGTCGGCCGTGTATTGCGTTCCCTGCGACACGGTGGAGTCCGCCACCGGCTCGCCGACGCCAGAGGTCGCGGGAGGAGGACTGTTCTCCGGCCCGTGCAGCTGATCCTGCGGATCAGGCTCTGCGTCCGGCGGCTGCTCGGCCACGGCAGGGCGTTCGCGGAACGTAACGTCCTCCTGCACGGGTACACGCTCCAACGCAGGCTCGGGCTCCAAGCCCGGCAGCGCCACGGGGTCGAGCTCGGGCAGGGGTTCCGGCTTCAACATGGCCTCCGGCTCGGGTAGCCGGTCCAGCTCCAGGCCCAGTTCCGCCGTCCGGGCAATCCGTGGCTGCGGCCTCTTGGCCGCTTCTCTGCTCACAACCGCGGGTCGCCGGGACGGTGAACCGTCCCATTCCCTCTCCCGTTCCTTCGCTGCCGTCAGCGCTGCGCGCAGTTCATCGAAGGCCTTCTTCTCCAGCTGTCGTACGCGCTCACGGGTCACCCCGAACTCCTTGCCAAGCTCCTCAAGGGTGGAGGGCGGGCCGTCGAGCCCGATACGCCCCATCAGGATTCGCGTGGTCCTCGGCGGGAACGCGTCCAGGAACGACAGCAGGTACTCGAGGTGCATCTCTGCGACCACGTGGTGCTCCACCGAAGGTCGCGCATAGGCCGCACCAACGAAGTCACCCAGATGCGCACCGTCCCCGATGACGCGGTCCAACGAATCCACGCGTCGGCTGAGCCGCCTAATGGGAGCTACGGAGTCGGGGAATGCTCGATTCCGTAGCCGCCAGCAGGTGAGCACTTATGCCGCCGGAAGCACTCGACTTCTGTG
>NZ_JBEXID010000074.1:0-33229 GCF_040608395.1 Streptomyces sp. NPDC005181 | reverse complement strand
CGTCGTTTCCGATCTTGGCGATCAAGAAACTACGGAGGGTGCGGCGTTGTTCGTGCCACGACGCGAACCGACCCACACATCTGGGCGAAGAGCCCATTTTCCGAGGACCACCTCGAATCCGCGTGCCTCCACGTCACGGATGGCCACGTGGAGGCGCTCGCGGAGCTTCTCGTTGACTCCGCTGGATGGAGAGGTGATTCCGACGCGGTCACCGGGGCGCAAGGGGCGCGGGTATCGAACTGGCATGCGCTGGATTCTGGCACGGCACCGTGTCGGCCGGGCAGCGAGTTTCAGCGCATGCCCTTCACCGCCGTGGGTGGCCTATCGGTCATGCCCGGAGCCAGATGAGGAGTGCGGCGGCCGTCACAGTGCCCAGCGGCGTCCCGGTCGTGCGGGACGCCGTGCCGTGTGGCGTGGTGATGCGGTGCGGCAAGCGGATCAGCCGTGGATCGGTCGGCTCGCTCAGCTCAGGACGGCGAGCGCGTCGATCTCGATCAGCAGGCCCTTGGGGAGGCCGACGTAGACCGTCGTACGGGCGGCGGGGGCCTCCTTGAGGTTCTGCTCGCCGAAGTACGCGTTGTAGATCTCGTTCATCTCCGCGAAGTGGTCCACGTCCGTGAGGTAGACGCGCATCATCATCACGTCGTCCCAGCTCGCGCCGCCCTCCTCCAGGATCGCCTTGACGTTGGCGAACGTCTGGAGGGTCTGCTCACGCAGCGTCGGACCGGCCGGGGTCGGCGCCTGGCCCTCGACGGCGGGCAGGAAGCCGACCTGGCCGGCGACCTGGAGGATGTTCCCCTTCTTCACGCCGTGCGAGAACTTGGCGGGCGGGGCGGTGTGGGTGCTGGGGGTGAGGGCGGTCTTCTCGGTCATGACGGTTCAGGCCTTCTTGGGTTGGGGGGTGGGCGTGCCGGAGTACTCCCGCGTGATGGCGTCGGCGGTGCGGCGCACCAGCGGGAGCAGGGTGAGGAGTTCCTCGGCCGTGACGACGACGTTCGGCGCGGACACCGACATGGCGGCGACGACCCGGCCGTCCGCGCCGCGGATGGGGGCGCCGATGCAGTTGATGGACTCTTCGTGGCCGCCGAGATCGGTGGCCCAGCCCTGTTCGCGGACGGCGGCGAGCTCCTTGAGGAAGGCACCGGCGTTCGGGATCGAACGGGACGTGTACATGGGGTAGTCGAGCTTGTCGGCGATCGCGCGCCGTTCGGGCTCGGTCAGATCGGCGAGCAGCAGCTTGGCGACGGCGGCGACGGTGATCGCGACAGGCTTGCCGATCCGGGAGTACATCCTGACCGGGTAGCGGCTCTCGACCTTGTCGATGTAGAGGACCTCGTGCTCCTCGTACACCGCGAGATGGACGGTGTGCCCGCACTGCTCGTTGAGCTCGACGAGGTGGGGGTGGGCGATCTCGCGTACGTCGAGGTTCTCGACGGCCTCCTGCGCGAGGGCGAACAGGCGGGCGCCGAGGCGGTAGCGCTGGTCCTGCTGACGGTAGACGAGCCCGTGCTCGTGGAGCGTACGGAGCAGGCGCAGCGCGGTGGACTTGTGGACGCCCAGGCGGTCGGCGACCTGGCCGAGGTCGGCGGGCCCCTCGGCGAGGAGCGGGAGGATGCTCAGTGCGCGGTCGACGGTCTGACTCATGGGGTGGGTACCTCCTCGGATGCCTGCTCGGCTGCTGTCCAGCCGGGGCCGAGACGAAGTGTCTCCCAGGCGGTGTCGTCGAGACCCACCAGCCGGTCGGCGTGGGCGCGGGCCGGAGGGTCGGTGAGGTCGCCGGGAACGGTGAGGACGGCGGCGGCCATCAGGTGACCGTGCCGGACGCGGTCCCGTACGGGCAGTTCGCGGAGGGTGGCGGAGAGGAACCCGGCGGCGAAGGCGTCGCCGGCGCCGACGGGGGCGACGACGTCGACACGCAGGGCGGGGACGGTGGTGACGCTCTCAGCCCCTCCGGCGATGGAGGAGCGGGGTCCGGGGTGGAGCCCCGAAAAGACCGTCGCTCCCTCGGCCCCCCGCTTCACGACGAGCACCCCCGGCTCCGGCAGCGCCGCACGGATCGCCTCCGCGCCTCGCAGCCCCCACGCCTCCTCCGCCTCGTCCTCACCGACGAAGACCAGGTCGGCGCGGCGCGCCAGGTCGAGCAGCACCTGCGGGCCGGTCCCGCAGCCGCGCCACAGCCCCGGCCGGTAGTTCACGTCGAAGGAGATCAGTGGGCGTCCGGAGCGGGGCGCGGTCAGGGAGTGGAGCAGGGACAGGCAGTCCTCGGACAGTGCCGCCGTGATCCCGGACAGGTGCAGGATGCGGCCGCAGAGCGCGTCCTCGGCCGGGACGTTCGCCGGGGACATCGCCGACGCCGCGGACCCGGCCCGGTAGTACGCGACCTCGTGCGTGTCGGTTGCCCGGTCGGTCGCCGTGCGGAAGTAGATGCCTGTGGGGCGGTCCGGGTCGCACCGGACCGCCGACGTGTCGACGCCGTACCGGGAGATCGCCTCGACCAGATGGTCGCCGAACCCGTCCGCACCGACCCGGCTGACCCACTTCGCCCGGTGCCCCGCGGCCGCAAGCGCGCAGGCAACATTGGACTCGGCGCCCCCGATCGCACGGCCGAAGGACGGCACGTCGGCGAGGCGTCCGGGCTGCGAGGGCAGGAACGTCACCATGGACTCACCGAGGCAGACGGCATCGCTCGTCGTGGCGGCGTGGGCCGCCCCCGCTGCGGGTACGGGCACTCTGGGCTCCTCGATGATCACCGTTCAGCGCCGGTTCTCACCATTGACCCGGCGTCGGCTCGGATGTTAGACAGCGTTAAGCGATATACGCAATGACTGTTGCATATGTTGCAACGATTACTTCTTGAGGAGGCTCCCTTGGCCGCCGACCACCCGGTCACCCCGGCTGGACTCGCCGAACTCGCCGGACTTGCCGACGAACGGGTCGACCACCGCTTCAAGGCACTCCCGCCGGACGCGGAGGGCCTGACCGTCGGCGCCCTCGCCGCCGAACGCCGCAATCTCTTCACGGGCGGCTTCACCACCCCGGTCCTCGCCCTGTCCGCCGAGTCGGTCGAGCACAACCTCGCCCTGCTGGAGATGTACGCGGAGCGCCACGGCCTCGCGTTCGCCCCGCACGGCAAGACCTCCATGTCCCCGCAGCTCTTCGCGGACCAGCTGAAGCGCGGCGCGTGGGGCATCACCGCGGCCGTTCCGCACCAGGCGCGGGTCTACCGGGCGTACGGCATCCAGCGGATCTTCCTCGCCAACGAGCTCGTCGACGCGGTGGCGCTGCGCTGGCTGGCCCGCGAGCTGGAGGCCGACCCGGAGTTCCGCTTCGTCTGTTACGTGGACTCGGTGCGCGGTGTCGAGCTGATGGACGAGGCCCTGCGCGCCGCGGGCGCCTCCCGTCCGGTGGATGTCGTGGTGGAGCTGGGCGCGGGCGAGGGTGCCCGCACCGGCGCGCGCACCGAGGCCGACTGCGCGGCGGTCGCCGACGCGGTGGCCTCGGCGGGGACCCTGCGGCTGGTGGGGGTCGCCGGCTACGAGGGCGAGGTGCCGGACGCGTCACCGGAGCGCGTACGGGAGTGGCTGAACCGGCTCGTCGCACTGGCGGCGGACTTCGACAAGGCGGGCCGGTTCGCCGGTGCGGACGGGATTCTGGTCAGCGCGGGCGGCAGCGCGTGGTTCGACACGGTGGCCGAGGTCTTCGCGGAGATTCCCGAACTCTCGGTACCGGTGGTGAAGTTGCTGCGCTCCGGTGCATACGTCTCGCACGACGACGGTCACTACCGGCGGATCACTCCGTTCAACCGGGTGCCCGAGGAGGGGACGCTGCAGCCGGCCTTCCGGCTGTGGTCGCAGGTCGTGTCGCGCCCCTCCGCCGAGCAGGCGTTCCTCAACGCGGGGAAGCGGGACGCCGCGTACGACCTCGACCTGCCGGAGGCACAGGTGATCCGGTCCGGTCGCGACGGCTCGGTGCGAGGGGCGACGGGGGTCACGGTCACGGGGCTGTCGGACCAGCACACGTGGGTGCGGACCGGGGCGGGGGCGGAGCTGGAGGTCGGCGACTGGGTGGGGATGGGGCTTTCGCATCCGTGCACGTCGTTCGACAAGTGGCAGTTGATTCCGCTGGTCGAGGCGGACGGCACGGTCACGGACTACATCCGCACGTTCTTCTGATCTCTGCGGGGCCGACTCCCACCCCGCCCCTTCCCGAAACCGGGGAAGCGCCCCCGGTTTCGGGAAGAAGGGGCGGGGTGGGAGAAGCGACACCGTCACCGAAAGGCTGCACAACCATGGACGTCGTCATCCGCAACGCCACCGTCATCGACGGCACCGGTGCTCCCTCCTGGCGGGCCGATGTCGGAATCGACGACGGCCGGATCGCCGAGATCCACCCCGAGGGCACCCCCGGGCCGCGCCCCACCGCCACCCGCACCCTCGATGCCACCGGCCTCGCCCTCTCCCCCGGCTTCATCGACATGCACGCCCACAGCGACCTCGCCCTTCTCCGCGATCCGGATCACAGCGCGAAGGCCGCCCAGGGCGTCACCCTCGAAGTCCTCGGCCAGGACGGTCTGTCCTACGCCCCGGTCGACGACCGCACCCTCACCGAGGTACGGAAGACGATCACCGGCTGGAACGGTGACGGTTCGGACGTCGACTTCGACTGGCGCACGGTGGGCGAATACCTGGACCGCCTCGACGGCAACTTCGGTGGCCAGGGCATCGCGGTCAACGCCGCGTACCTCATCCCGCAGGGCACGGTCCGGATGTACGCGGTCGGCTGGGACGACCGCCCGGCCACCGAGGCCGAGATGACCCGGATGAAGGAGCTCGTGGCCCAGGGCATGGCGGAGGGAGCGGTCGGCATGTCGTCCGGCCTCACCTACACCCCCGGCATGTACGCCAAGGACGCCGAACTCACCGAACTCTGCAGGGTCGTGGCGGAACACGGCGGCTACTACTGCCCCCACCACCGCTCGTACGGTGCGGGAGCGCTCGCCGCATACGCGGAGATGGTGCAGCTCACCCTTCCCCGAGCTCCAAAGGGAGCAGGGGAGGCCCCATTCGCCGGCTGTCCTCTCCATCTCGCCCACGCCACCATGAATTTCGGCGTGAACAAGGACAGGGCCCCCGAGCTGATCGCCCTCCTGGACCAGGCTCTCGCCGCGGGCGCCGACATCTCCCTGGACACCTACCCGTACACCCCCGGTTCCACGACGCTCGTCGCGATGCTGCCGAGCTGGGCGAGCGAGGGCGGACCCGAGTCGATCCTCACGCGACTCGCGGACGACACGGCGGCGGAGCGGATCCGGCACCACATGGAGGTGCTCGGTTCGGACGGCTGCCACGGGGTGCCGATCGAGTGGGACACGATCGAGATCTCCGGCGTCAGCGTGCCGGAACTCGTCGGCCACGTCGGCCGTACGGTCGCCGAATCGGCGCGCCTGCGGGGCGAGGAGCCCTGGGTCACCGCCCGCCGCCTGCTCGTCGACGACCGGCTCGGCACGACGATCCTCCAGCACGTGGGCCACGAGGAGAACGTCCGGCAGATCATGCGTCACCGCGTCCACACGGGCGGCAGCGACGGCATCCTCCAGGGCGACAAGCCGCACCCGCGCGCGTACGGCACGTTCCCGCAGTATCTCGGCCGGTACGCACGGGAGTTGGGCATCCTCCCACTGGAGGAGTGCGTCGCCCACCTCACCTCACGCCCGGCGGCCCGGCTGCGCCTGCCCGACCGGGGGTACGTCCGCGAGGGCTACCGCGCCGACCTCGTCCTCTTCGAACCGGAGACGGTGGCGGCGGGCTCGACGTTCGAGAAGCCGCGTACGTTGCCGGTGGGCATCCCGCACGTCCTGATCGACGGCCGCTTCGTCATCGAGGACGGCAGGCGGACATCCGTACTGGCGGGACGGGCGGTCCGGTCGACGCCGTAGCCCTCTGCACCGGCGCCACCACCGGCGCGCGGCTCACGCCGAACCGAATCCATGCGCGCGCTCCTTCGCCCAGGCCAGGTCCTCCTCGGTCGGGGCGTCGTCCTGGGTCAGCGCGCGCCGCCGGCCGACTTCGCGGTCCGCTTCCCGGACGTCGGCCGGCTGGAGAGCGAGAGCGCACCCGAGCCGCCGCCCGCCGACGACCCGGTGCCCTACCTGGAGCGCCAGGCCCGGGAGACGTTCGCCGTCGGGCTCGACGTACTGCTGGACGGGATCGAGGCGGCGGTACGACGCGCGGTTGCGCCGTGAGGCCCGGGGCCCGGGTCCCACGGCGCACCTCAGCGACTACGGCTTGGGCAGGGTGCACCCGGCCCGGTTGAGGTCGATCTTGCTGGCGGTGCCGATGCACGGCACGATGCCGTAGGTCTCCTGGGCGTAGTTGATTCCCTGGCGGACCGTCACATTGCCGCTCTCATCGACCTCGCACGGATTGTTGTCCGTGCACTGCTGCCCGTCCTCGTTACCGGTGTTGTTGACAGCGACGACCTTGCCGGTCGCGTTGTCGATCACCGGGGAGCCGGAGGTACCGCCGATGGTCTGGCAGGCGGAGGTGTAGCGGACCGAGTCCTTCCAGGTCCACTCGCCCTCCTTGAGGCGGTAGACGAAGCCGTCGACATTGCAGCTGTACGTGCGCTTCCAGTAGCCGGAGACGACCGTGATCGCGGTGCCCTGGACCGGGTGCGCGGCGTTGAGCTCCAGTGCCTTGATGCCGTAGGTACTCTCGATCTGGGCATAGGTGCGGGTGAGTTGGTACAGCGAGATGTCGGTGTCGGTCATCGTCCCGTACGCGATCTTGCTGGCGCGCAGGGTGCCGACGCCGCTGCCCGCGGAGTTCAGCAGGGTGAAGCTGCGGGTGGACGACCGGTTGATGACGACCTCACCCGGGCCCGGGAAGCCGGTCTCCATGCAGTGCCCGTTGGAGAGCACGAGGGCCGGGTCGGACGGCAGGGAAGCAGCAGACCGGACGACGGAACCGGAACAGTTGCTGAGCGCCACGGTCCCGGCGAAGTTGACGGCCTTGGCCTTGACCGCCCGCGGTGCGGCGGCCTTGGTCGTGGACCCGGTCGCGTCGTGGCTTGTGGCCGCGACAGCAGGGGCCGTTCCCGCTCCGAGGAGCAGAGCGGCAAAGAGTGCGCCGACGAGAGGCTTTTTCATGTGGGGGTCCCCTCTGTGACCTCTATGACCGAAGGGTTCCTTCGGTTTTGTCATGCGCATTGTTAGGGGCGTGCCTGTGCGGGGCAAGAGCCTGTTTTCGGCCTAGGGTCGTCGCATGGTGCAGAGCAAGGCCGAAGACGTCGACGGATACCTGGCCGAGATCCCGCCGGAGCGCCGGGAGGCCCTGAGCAGACTGCGATTGATGTGCCGTCAGGAGCTGAAGGGATTCGTCGAGGTGATGGCGTACGGGATGCCCGCCTACGAGCGGGACGGCGTCGGCGAAATCGCCTTCGCCAGCCAGAAGAACTACGTCTCCTTCTACCTGCTGCGCTCCGACGTCCGCGAGGCCTTCGAGGAGCGGCTGGCCGGATACGACATGGGCAAGGCGTGCCTGCGCTTCCGCAAGCCGGAGAACATCGACTTCGACCTGGTGCGCGACCTGCTACGGGCCACGGCGGCCGGACCGGGCAACGTCTGCTGAGGAAGCCCCCGGGGCCCTGGCGAGCGTCCGTAACACCCCCTCGCACCAGGCGGATCACCTCGCGACCGGAGGCGTCCCCCTGCCGCGATTGCGTACGGTCGGTTCATGACGACCGACCACGACCCCGGCATCGACCTCGACGCGTACTTCGCCCGTATCGGCTGGACCGGCGAGCGGCTCCCCACCGTGGAGGTGCTGCGCTCCGTGCACCGCGCCCATGCGCTGGGCATCCCGTTCGAGAACCTGGAGCCCGTGCTCGGCAGCGCGCCCTCGCTCGCGCTCGCGGATCTGCAGGCGAAGCTCGTACGCAGCGAGCGCGGCGGGTACTGCTACGAGCAGAACACCCTGCTCGCCGCCGCACTGAACGCGCTCGGCTTCGACATCACACTGCTCTGCGCCCGCGTGCTGCTGGGTGCCGCGCCCGGGGACGTACGGCCCCGCACCCACATGCTCATGCGGGCCGAGGTGCCGGGTGAGCCGACCCCGTATCTCGCCGACGTCGGCTTCGGTGCGGGCAGTTCGCTGCTGGAGCCGATCCCGCTGGTGGCGGACGCGGAGCTCTACGACGCCCCGCGTCGTCACCGGCTCGTCCACGCACCGCACGACGGACCGCTGGAGCTGTGGAAGCTGCAGGCGCACACCCCGGGCGGGGAGTGGGAGGACCAGTACGTGTTCACGCTGGAGCCGTTCGAGGCGCCGGACTACGAGGTCATCAACTGGCACATCGCGACCAACCCACGCTCTCCGTTCCAGCACCTGCTGTACGTCCAGCGCACCACCCCGGAAGCCCATCTCGCACTGATGGGCCGCAGGCTCGTGGAGACCGCGCCGGACGGCACGCGCAAGGAGCGGGAGCTGGCGGACGGCGACGAGGTGCTGCGGGTCCTCGCAGCCGACTTCGGCATCCGTCTCCCGGAGGGCACCCGCCTGCCGGAGTGAACGCACCGGGCGGCGGGCCGAGGGCCGCGGCTCCCTCACGTGGCGCATCTCACCGGTCCGGCCCGTCACACCCCTATTCCAAGCCCCGCCCCCGCCCCCGACCGGGGTTCCCACAGTCCGGGGCGGGGCGCACATGGCGATGGAAGAGACGGCGGGCGGGCGGCGCTACCCGGGTGGGTCAACCTGCGGGGAATCCCCGCGCAGCCGGTGAAACACCGTCGTAAGCTCGCTGACATGCAGGTCATCCAGTCCACGAAGCTCGCCAATGTCTGTTACGAAATCCGGGGTCCCGTGCTCGAGGAGGCGATGCGGCTGGAAACGGCCGGTCACCGCATCCTCAAACTGAACACCGGCAACCCTGCCGCGTTCGGGTTCGAGTGCCCGCCCGAGATCCTCGAAGACATCCTGCGCAACCTCGCCGGGGCGCACGGCTACGGCGACGCAAAGGGCCTGCTATCGGCGCGCCGGGCGGTGATGCAGCACTACCAGACCAAGGGGATCGACCTCGGCGTAGAGGACATCTACCTGGGCAACGGCGTCTCCGAGCTGATCCAGATGTCGATGCAGGCGCTGCTCGACGACGGCGACGAGGTACTCGTACCCGCTCCGGACTATCCGCTGTGGACCGCCTCGGTGTCGCTGGCCGGCGGTACGGCGGTGCACTACCGGTGCGACGAGCAGGCCGACTGGATGCCTGACCTCGCCGACATCGAGCGGAAGATCACCGACCGCACCAAGGCGATCGTGATCATCAACCCGAACAATCCGACGGGTGCGGTCTACGACGACGAGATGCTTCGCGGGCTGACGGAGATCGCCCGGCGCCACAACCTGGTCGTCTGCTCCGACGAGATCTACGACCGGATCCTGTACGACGGAGCGACCCACACCCCGACCGCGACCATCGCGCCCGATCTGATGGTGCTCACCTTCAACGGGCTCTCCAAGAACTACCGGGTCGCCGGATACCGGTCGGGGTGGCTGGCGGTCTGCGGTCCGAAGGCGCACGCCTCCTCGTACATCGAGGGGCTGACGATCCTCGCCAATATGCGACTCTGCGCCAATATGCCGTCGCAGCACGCAGTGGCCACAGCGCTCGGCGGACGGCAGTCGATCAACGACCTGGTGCTGCCGGGCGGCCGGATCCTGGAGCAGCGGGACGTCGCGTACGACCTGCTGACGCAGATCCCCGGGGTCACCTGTGTGAAGCCGAAGGGGGCGCTGTACCTCTTCCCACGACTCGACCCCAAGGTCTACAAGATCAAGGATGACCGGCAGATGGTCCTCGACCTGCTGCGGGCCGAGAAGATCATGGTCGTGCAGGGTACGGGGTTCAACTGGCCGGAGCCCGATCACTTCCGCATCGTGACGCTGCCCTCGACCAAGGATCTGACGGACGCCGTCCAGCGGATCGGGAACTTCCTGGACGGATACAGCCAGCCCTGACCGGGGCGGCGGCCCACAGTGCCGGATTGCAGATAATTTTAGACTGAATCCAAGCTAGGATGGTTCCAAGCAACACCAGGAGGCCATCCATGTACGAACCGATCCGCACCAAATCGGTCCACACACCGGCCGACCATGCCGCCGACTTCCCGCACCGCTCCCGCGAGGAGGAGCTGGACACCCAGCTCGCCGGACACCTGGCCGCGCTCCTCGCGGTGACCGACAAGCTCGGCCTCGGTGAGGCGGGCGACCGCATCGCCGAGCAGGTCGCCCGGCTGCGCGGCGCGCCGCCCGCCCGGCACGCCGGCCTGACCGACGCCGAACCGCACACGCTCCACCACCGTGCGCACGCCCTCGCGGGCCGTGCGCTGGTGGTGGCCGCCTCCCGCGCCGACACGGCGGCCGCGATCCTCGCGGCCGAACGGATGGACGCGCACACGGCGGCGATGGCCGCCACGACCACCCCGCCGCCCGCCGCCGCGACCGGCACCACCGCGCCCGCCCCCGTACGGCTGATCGGCGCCCACTGACGGCCCCGGTCCACGGGCCGCGGAGGCGCGTGGACCGGGTGCCACACATCTGCCGCGCTCACCGGACCGGCGGTCCCGGACCGGTCCGGCCCGTGACGAGAGACGTCGCCGGATGCGTCGCGTCGGCAACGACCCACTGCGCCGGAGAGAATCGGCCGCTCCCGTTGTGTACTGGGATGCTCACTTCACCTTCCGTCCACCCAACTCCGCCCGGAATGTGGGTTTCCGCGAGCACGCTGCCTGTGTGAGACGCATCGTGGGAATCGTCCTGGCGGTGCTGCTGATCGGCGGAGTGGCAGTAGCCGTCGTAGCAGGCCGCGACAGCAAGGACACGAGCACGGCAACGAAGACCGTGCGTGGAGTGATCGGGTCGGAGAAGGCGGAGTTCTTCGCCGATCCCGATGTGGTGAAGACCCTCGCCGCCAAGGGGTTCACCGTGAAGGCGGAGACTTCCGGGTCCTGGGCCATGGAGCAACTGCCCCTGAAAGGCTATGACTTCGCCTTCCCCGGCTCGAAGGCGCCCGCCGACGAGCTGCAACGCAAGTCCTCCGTCAAAGGCGGACCGATCCGGCCCTTCTACTCGCCCCTCGTCGTCGTAGCACACCGCGGCGCCGCGCAGGTGCTGGCGGACAGCGGGCTCGCGACGCTGAGCGGCAAGTCCAGCGGAAAGCTGCTCATGGCCCCGTACCTCAAGGCCGCGAAGGCGGACCGGACCTGGCAGCAGCTCAAGGGGGCGCGCAAACACGCCGAGTTGACCGGGACGGTGTTCATCACGAGCACCGATCCCGCCACGTCCAACTCCGGCGCGCTCTACCTCGCCGCCGCCTCGTACGTCGCCGACGGCGGCCGGGTCGCCGCCGACGAGGCCGCGATCGACCGCACCGCGCCGCTGCTGAAGAAGCTGATCCAGGTGCAGGGGGCGCAGCAGACGAGCAGTGACGCGCCGTTCCGGGACTTCATCAGCGGAGTCGGCAATCCGCTGGTCCTGGTGTACGAGTCGCAGGTCGCCTCACTGCTGTTGCAGGAGCAGCAGCAGGAGCTCGGGGATCTGGTCGTCCTCTACCCGGACACCACCGTCTCCAGCGACCACACCCTCGTACCGCTGACCGACCCGGGACGGCAGTTCGGCGAGCTGCTCTCCACCGATGGGCGACTGCGCGAGCTTGCCGTACGGCACGGCTTCCGCCCCCAGGGTGCGGCGGCCGAGTTCACCGCCGCGACCGCCGGTCACACCGACTACATCGACCAACAGCTGACCGGGATCCACCAGGCGCCCGTGCCCACCGCCACGGTGCTGCGCGCGATGGCCCGCCGGACCCGCGGCTGATGACCCACGCCTTCCGGGAGACCTCACCCATGACCGAAGCCGAGCCGCAGCCGCTCGTCCTCACCCCGCCCGAGCCCGTCGCCCCCGTCCGTACCGAGCAGGCCGCCGGTCTCGTCCCGGTCGACGACTCCGTGCGCACGGAAATGACGCGACGCGCCACCGAGTACGTCGGCAGCCTCGCCGGGCTCGACGCCCGCTCGCCCGAATTCACCACCAGGATCGGGGAGATCGCCGCCCTCGGGCAGGGCGACATCCGCAGCGCCGCCCAGCAGTCCAACCGGATGCTGGACCGTACGGTCCGCGAGCTCTCCGCCGGGTCGAGGGACGGGGACGCACAGTCGAGGGTCGGTGCCTCGCTCGTCGAACTGCGCCGCACCGTCGAGGACCTCGACCCGCGCGACACCCCCGGCCGCGGCGCCCGCCGGCTGCTGGCGAAACTTCCCGGCGGCAACAGGCTGCGCGACCATGTCGCGAAGTACGCCTCCGCACAGTCCACCCTCAACAGGATCGTGGGCTCGCTCCGCGGCGGCCAGGACGAACTGCGCCGCGACAACGCCGCTCTGCACACCGAGCGCACCCGGCTCTGGGAGTCGATGGGCAAGCTCCAGGAGTACGTGGTCCTCACCGAGGCCCTGGACGGCGCCGTCGAGCAGCGCATCCGGGCGGCGGAGGCCGCCGACCCCGTGCAGGCGGGCGCCCTGCGGGCCGATGTGCTGTTCCCCGTACGGCAGAAGCACCAGGATCTGCTGACCCAGCTCGCGGTCTGCGCGCAGGGGTATCTGGCGATGGACGTCGTACGCCGCAACAACGAGGAGCTGATCAGGGGCGTCGACCGGGCCGCGACCACGACCGTCTCCGCGCTGCGGATCGCCGTGATGCTGGCATCGGCGCTGGAGAGCCAACGCAAGGTGGGCGAACAGGTGCAGGTGCTGCGCGCCACGACGGAGGATCTGATCCGCGGCAATGCGGAGATGCTCGCCACGCAGAGCGGGGAGATCCAGCGGATCGCCGCCGACCCGGCGGTGGGTGCGGAGACGCTGCGGACGGCGTTCCAGCAGATCTATCGGACGCTGGACGCGATCGACACGTACAAGGTGCAGGCGACCGAGTCCATGGCGGCGACCGTCGAGTCGCTGACGGCCGAACTCCAGCAGGCGAGTGCCCACTTGGAGCGCAGTCGGTCCGCGGGCGGCCTCGAGGGCGGTGGTCTCGGATGACGGGCCGGCTGAGAAGGCTGCGCCGCCGGGTGTCGCGCACACTCGCGTCGCTGCTGACCGCCGCGGCACTCGTGCCGCTCGCGGCCTGTTCGGCAGCGGATGGTCCCGCGCCGCCCGGGGAGAAGGACGACGGCGCTCCTCGGGCCGGGACTCTGCGCGTGCTCGCATCCAGTGAACTCGCCGACATGAAGCCGCTGTTGGAGCAGGCACGGAAGGCGACCGGGATCACCGTGCGGCCCACCTGGACCGGGACGCTCGACGCCGTCGAACAGCTCGGGTCCGGGAAGGCGGACGGGGCGTACGACGCGGTGTGGCTGTCGTCCGACGACTCTCTGCGGCTCCGTCCGGACGCGGCGAAGCGGATCACTTCCGAGACCCCGCTGATGACCTCGCCGGTCGCCCTCGGTGTCAAGCCGTCGGTGGTGAAGCGGCTCGGCTGGGATCCGTCGGGCGTCACCTGGTCGCAGGTGCACCAGGCGGTCGCCGACGGGCGGCTGACGTACGGCATGACGGATCCGGCGCGGTCCAACTCCGGCTTCTCCGCACTGGTTTCGGTCGCTTCGGCGCTGTCCGGCGCCCAGTCCGCGCTGACCGACGCCGATGTCCGCAAGGCGAGCGGGAAGCTGCGGGAGTTCTTCGGCGGGCAGCGGCTGACCTCCGGTTCGTCCGGCTGGCTGGCCGACGCGTACGCCCGGCGTGGCACGGTCGACGCCTTGATCAACTACGAGTCCGTGCTGCTCTCCCTCAACCGGGACAGTCACACCGGGCTGACCGTGATCCGCCCGCGCGACGGCGTGGTGACAGCCGACTACCCGCTGAGCCTGCTCTCCGCCGCCTCGCCCGATGCCAAGGACGCGGCCCGCGCCCTCACCACGTACTTCCGCTCCCCCGCCGTGCAACGGCGACTGACCCGGGAGACGTTCCGCCGCCCGGTCGTCGCCTCCGTACGGCCGGCGGCGCCGCTGGCCACCGAGGCCCGTCGGGAACTGCCGTTCCCCGGCTCGCGATCGGTCGCGGACGGACTGCTCGACAGTTACGAGAACAAGCTCCGGCGGCCCTCGCGCACCGTGTATGTGCTGGACACGTCCGGGTCGATGAAGGGCGAGCGGCTGCGGAAGCTGAAGGCGGCGCTGACCGGGCTGACCGGCGACTTCCGGGAACGGGAGGAGGTCACGCTGCTGCCGTTCGGGTCGTCGGTGAAGCGGGCGCGTACGCATACGGTCGATCCCGCCGATCCCCAGGCCGGGCTCGCAGCGATCAAGGCGGACACGGCCGCCCTGACCGCGAGCGGCGAGACCGCGATCTTTTCGAGTCTGGAGTCGGCCTACGACCGGCTGGGGCCGGACACCGAGTCCGCGTTCACCTCGATCGTCCTGATGACGGACGGCGAGAACACGACGGGCGACTCGGCCGACGACTTCGCCGGCTTCTACCGCTCGCTCCCGGCGGCGCGCCGCATCACCCCCGTCTTCCCGGTCGTCTTCGGCGACTCGGACCGTGCGGAACTGGATGCGATCGCCGCCCTGACCGGGGGCCGGCTCTTCGACGCAACGAAGGACCAGGGGCCGGGCTCCCTGGACGGGGCTTTCGAGGAGATCCGTGGCTACCAGTAGAGCGCCGGGCCGGATCATGGCGTACGTCGAGTCCCGCAAGAACCTCACCGGGAGCGCCTGCGGGATCGCCGGGCTCGCCCTCACCTTCAGCGGACTCGCGGGTGCGTACTGGCCGGTGGTGATCGTCGGGCTGTACGGCGCGGGCGCGCTGATCGCCCCGCCCGAGCGGCCGCCCGCCCCGGACTTCCCCGATCCGTCGTCCCAGCTGGAGACGGTGCGGTCCGACTTCGCGACCCTGCGGGAGTATCTGGGCGAGGTGGAGCTGCCGCCCGCCGCCTCCGGGCGGCTCGTCGAGCTGACCGTGCTGCTGGAAGGGCTGCTCGCACCCGGCTGGGTCTCCGAGGCCCTCGCCACCGACCCGGAAGCCATCCACGCCCTGTCCCGCGCCGTGCACCAGGACATCCCGGAGTCCGTCGACACCTATCTGCGGACCCGCTGGTGGACGCGGCTCACGCCGGGCACCGAGCCGCCCGAGCGCCCTCTCGAACAGCAGCTGTCACTGCTGCACCGGGAGGCGGAGTCGCTGGCCGCGGGGCTGCGGGAGGCCGAGGCGCGCCGGCAGCAGACCCACACGCGGTATCTGGAGGACCGGGGCCGTTCGAACTGAGCCCCGCACAGGCCCGGTTGGTCTCCGGGCGGCCCAACCACAGGCAATGTGAAGGAATATCGAGCGCATGTGAAGATCCCGTGCGGGGGCCTACGGCGATGCGCGGACGTTCTCCATAAGAGGGGCGGGAAAGGGCGGCCCCCGGAACCGTAAGGAGGTTCCGGGGGCCGTACCGCGTCGGGCCGTTGACCCACAGGTCAGGGTGGATGTCGGGAGACCCGGCCGCGGAGTGTGCATGGGGGGCGCACTTCGGGAGTGCGCCCCGGAGGGCGTCAGCCCAGGCGCTGGACCAGCGCGCGGTACTCGTCCCACAGTTCCTTCGGCGTGTGGTCACCGAAGGTGTTGAGGTGCTCGGGGACCAGCGCCGCCTCCTCGCGCCACACCTCCTTGTCGACCGTGAGCAGGAAGTCCAGCTCGGACTCGGAGAGGTCCAGGCCGTTGGTGTCCAGCGCGCCCTTGGCGGGCAGGATGCCGATCGGCGTCTCGACGCCCTCGGCCTTGCCCTCCAGACGCTCGACAATCCACTTCAGGACGCGGCTGTTCTCACCGAAGCCCGGCCACACGAACTTGCCCGCTTCGTTCTTCCGGAACCAGTTCACGTAGTAGATCTTCGGCAGCTTGGACTGGTCGGGCTTGTCGGCCCCGACCTTGATCCAGTGGTTCATGTAGTCGCCCATGTTGTAGCCGCAGAACGGCAGCATGGCGAACGGGTCGCGGCGCAGCTCGCCGACCTTGCCCTCGGCGGCGGCGGTCTTCTCGGAGGCCACGTTGGCACCGAGGAAGACACCGTGCTGCCAGTCGAAGGACTCCGTGACCAGCGGCACGGCCGAGGCACGGCGGCCACCGAAGAGGATGGCCGAGATCGGCACGCCCTCCGGGTCCTCCCACTCCGGCGCGATGATCGGGCACTGCCCGGCCGGCACGGTGAAGCGGGCGTTGGGGTGGGCGGCGGGCGTCTCGGACGCGGGCGTCCAGTCGTTGCCCTTCCAGTCCGTGAGGTGGGCGGGGGCGGTCTCGGTCATGCCCTCCCACCACACGTCGCCGTCGTCGGTGAGCGCGACGTTCGTGAAGACGGAGTTGCCCCACATCGTCTTCATGGCGTTGGCGTTGGTGTGCTCGCCGGTGCCGGGCGCGACGCCGAAGAAACCGGCCTCGGGATTGATCGCGTAGAGGCGGCCGTCCTCACCGAACCGCATCCAGGCGATGTCGTCGCCGATGGTCTCGACGGTCCAGTCGGAGATCGTGGGCTCCAGCATGGCGAGGTTGGTCTTGCCGCAGGCGCTCGGGAACGCGGCGGCGACGTACTTCGACTCACCCTGCGGCGGCGTGAGCTTCAGGATCAGCATGTGCTCGGCGAGCCAGCCTTCGTCGCGGGCCATCACCGAGGCGATGCGGAGCGCGTAGCACTTCTTGCCGAGCAGGGCGTTGCCGCCGTAGCCGGAGCCGTACGACCAGATCTCGCGGTCCTCGGGGAAGTGCGAGATGTACTTGGTGGAGTTGCACGGCCACGGAACGTCCTCCTGGCCCTCCTCCAGAGGCGCGCCCAGTGTGTGGACGGCCTTGACGAAGAAGCCGTCGGTGCCGAGCTCGTCCAGGACGGCCTTGCCCATGCGGGTCATGGTGCGCATCGAGACGGCGACGTACGCGGAGTCGGTGATCTCGACGCCGATCGCGGACAGCGGAGAGCCGACGGGACCCATGCAGAACGGGACGACGTACATCGTGCGCCCGCGCATGGAGCCGCGGAAGACACCCTGCTCACCCGTGAAGATCTCCCGCATCTCGGCGGGGGCCTTCCAGTGGTTCGTCGGGCCCGCGTCCTCCTCCTTCTCGGAGCAGATGAAGGTGCGGTCCTCGACGCGGGCGACATCGCTCGGGTCGGAGGCGGCGTAGTACGAGTTCGGCCGCTTCGTCTCATCGAGCCTGGTGAACGTGCCCTTGGCCACGAGCTCCCCGCACAGGCGCTCGTACTCGGCCTCGGAGCCGTCACACCAGACCACGCGGTCCGGCTCGGTGATAGCTGCGATCTCGTTCACCCAGGAGGCGAGCTCCTGGTGACGGGTGGGAACAGTGAGGGGAGCCGCGATGTCGCGCGCCACGATCGCTCCTTGTCGAGGGGGTCTTTTTTGGTAGGTGCCCCGTGGGGGCTGCGACCCGGATGCTTCGTAGCCGCTCATCCGGTGCCGACCGCACTCATTTGATCATCCGACCGATTCGCCCATATGTCCAGGGGGCCGCCCACGTGAGCATCACCACTCATGTTCGCAACCTACGGTGGCGTAGGTAGCATGCGGACATGACTGCTGCCGCCGCGCCCGAACCAGCCGAGGCCGAGCCCGAGGTCGAACCAGCCGGGCTCGACCCGGCCGAGGCGGCCCCGTTTCCGGTGAAGCCACACCTGCGCGGCTGGCTGCACGCAGGAATGTTCCCCGCGGTACTGATCGCGGGGATCGTGCTGATCGCACTCACGGACAGCACCCGCGGCCGGATCGCCTGCGGCATCTACGTCGTGACCGCATGCCTGCTCTTCGGAGTGAGCGCGGTCTATCACCGCGGCACGTGGGGTCCGCGCGGCGAGGCGGTGCTGCGCCGGCTCGACCACGCCAACATCTTCCTGATCATCGCGGGCACGTACACGCCACTGACCCTGCTGCTGCTCCCGGAGTCGACCGGACGCCCCCTGCTGTGGGCGGTCTGGGCGGCGGCCGCGGCCGGCATCGCCTTCCGGGTGTTCTGGGTCGGCGCCCCCCGCTGGCTCTACACGCCCTGCTACATAGCGATGGGCTGGGCGGCGGTCTTCTTCCTGCCCGATTTCATGCGCACCGGCGGGATCGCGGTGCTCGTCCTGGTGATCGTCGGCGGGCTGCTCTACAGCGCCGGCGGCGTCATCTACGGCATCAAACGGCCCAACCCGTCACCCCGATGGTTCGGTTTCCACGAGGTCTTCCACTCGCTGACCCTGGCGGCATTCGTCGTGCACTACGTCGGCATCTCACTGGTGGCGTACAACCACAGCTGAGCACCCTCCCCCTCCTGCCTCTCAGTGGCCGCGGCTCGAAAGCCGCGGCCATTTCGCATGCCCGGACACCGCAATCGCCGAACATATTGACGTCGACAATCTTTTGATAGTTACTGTCACTTGACCGAGACTCTCAAAGGAGTGACTCTGCCGGCCGACCGGGCGGGGAGCGGATCCGGGCTGATGATGACCGTACGGCAGACGGGCAGCGCCCTCGGGATCGCACTGCTGGGCTCCCTGCTCGCCGGTACGTACACGGACCGTCTCGACACCACCGGCATTCCGGCCGCCGCCGGGGACCGGGCCGGGGACTCGGTCGTCGCTGCGCACCTCGTCGCCGGGAAGCTGGGCGTGCAGGGGCTCGCGGACTCCGCGGACCTGGCGTATCTCCACGGCATGAGCCTGGTCCTGCTGGTCGTCGGCGCCGGGTCGCTGGTGACCCGCGCTGCTGGTCGGGGCGTTCCTGCCGGACACCGGACCGGCGCGGACCGCGGACACCGACGTGGCCCCGGCCCCGGCACCCGTCGATGCCTGACAATGGCGACCATGGCCGCCACCTCCCGTACCTCTCCCCTCACCTCCGTCGAGGCGCAGCCCCGGCTGGGGCTGCGTGAACGGAAGAAGCTCAAGACCAGGATGGCGATCCGCCGCTCGACGTACCGGCTGATCGCCGAGCAGGGGTACGACGCGACCACGATCGAGCAGATCGCGGAGGCGGCCGAGGTGTCGCCGAGCACCGTCTTCCGGTACTTCGCGACCAAGGAGGACATCGTCCTCACCGACGAGTACGACCCCCTCATGGAAGCGGAGATGCGCAACCGCCCCGCGGACGAGCCGCCCCTGCAGTCGCTGCGGTTCATCATGACGGAGGCTCTGGCGGCGTTCCTCGCCACCGAGGAGGAGGAACTTCGCCAGCGCACCCGGCTGATGGTGGAGGTCCCCGCGATCCGGGCGCGGATGTCGGAGACCATGTCGGACACGGCGAAGGTCCTGGCCCAGGTACTCGCCGACCGCAGCGGCCGCAGCGCCGACGACCTGGAGGTCCGGGTCTTCATCGCGGCGGTGCTGGGGGCGCTGCGCGAGGTGACGCTGTACTGGGGCGAGCACGGTCAGGAGGGCGACCTGATCGCGATGGTCAACCAGGCACTGGACACGCTCGAGGACGGCCTGACGCTCTGACGCCTCCGGCGCGACCGAGCCCGGGTGATCAAGCCCGGCACCCCCCGGTCATCCCCCGAGCTTCCGCGCCAGCTCCCCCGCATCCGTCGTCGGCGCATCGCACACGAAGTGCCGGCAGACGTACGCCGTCGGCGCCCCGTCCACCATCGGCCGGTCCATCAGCAGCGGAAACTCCGAACCGCCCGTCGGGCCCGCCGCGACCACCGCCCCCGGTGCCGGCCCCAGCAGCGCCGTGCGGTGCAGTTCACCGCCGACCGGACCGGCGACCGCCACCTCGCGCGGACCGTCGAGCAGCGCCTCCGCGACCGCGAGTCCCCATCCGATGAACCGCGGCACCCGCGGCCCCAGCGCCTTCACCACCCCCAGCGCACCCTCCGCAGCGGTGCGATGGGCCTCCGAGCCGGTGTACGCCGCGTACGAGAGCAGCGCCCCGGCCGCCGCCGTCCAGCCCGCCGGTGTCGCACTGTCGGTGGGGTCCTGCGGGCGGCGGATCAGCTGTTCCGCGTCGTCCGCCGTGTCGTACAGCTGCCTTCCCTCACCGGTGAAGTGCTGGAGCACGATGTCGAGCAGGAAGCCGGCGAACTCCAGCCAGACGCCCTCTCCGCTGACGGCCGCCAGCGCGAGGAAGCCCGCCGCGACATCGCCGTAGTCCTCCAGCACCCCGGCGTTGTCTCCCGTCCGGCCGTCCTTGGACGTCCGGGCCAGCCGGGCGACGTCACCCATGTGGACCCGGACCAGCAGGTCGGCCGCCTCGGTGGCGCGCTCGATCAGATCGGGACGGTCGAAGTACGCCCCGGTCTCGGCGAGTGCGGCGATCGCCAGACCGTTCCAGGCCGCAACCACCTTGTCGTCCCGTCCGGGACGCACCCGCTCCTCACGGGCCGCGAGCAGCCGGGCCCGCACGTCGGCGGCCCGGTCCGCATCCACCGCCACGTCGGTGCGAGGCAGTTGCAGCACGGAGGCGCCCTCCTCGAAGGTGCCCTCCTCCGTCACCCCGAAGTGTCCGGCGGCGAACGCGGCGTCCTCCTCGCCCAGCACCTCGCGCAGCTGCTCGGGCGTCCACACGTAGTACGCGCCCTCGACGTGCTTGCCGTCGCCGTCCTCGCTGTCCGCGTCGAGCGCGGAGGCGAACCCGCCCTCCGCCGTGCGCAGCTCCCGCACCATGAAGTCGGCGGTCTCCAGCGCGACCCGGCGGGCCAGCCCGGAGCCCGTCGCCCGCCACAGATGGGCGTACACCCGGCAGAGCAGCGCATTGTCGTACAGCATCTTCTCGAAGTGCGGTACGACCCATTGCCGGTCCACCGAGTACCGGGCGAACCCGCCGGCGAGCTGGTCGTACATCCCGCCCCTGGCCATCGCCTCGCAGGTGTCGGCAGCCATCTGGAGGGCGCCCTCGGCACCGGTGCGCGCGTGGTGGCGCAGCAGGAACTCGATCGTCATGGACGGCGGGAACTTCGGGGCGCCACCGAAGCCCCCGTGCTTCTCGTCGTACTCACGGCTCAGCCCGAGCAGCGCCTGCGCCAGCTCCGACTCGTCCGGCAGCCCCTCCCCGCCGTGCGCCAGCGAGCGGTCCGCCAGGTCGCGGACGATGCGCCCGGCGACCTCGGCGACCTCGTCGGGCCGGTCGGTCCAGGCAGCGACGACACCTTCGAGCACCTGGTGGAAGGACGGCATGCCGTGGCGGGGCTCGGGCGGGAAGTAGGTACCGAAGTAGAAGGGCTCGGCGTCGGCGGTCAGGAAGACGGTCATCGGCCAGCCGCCCTGACCGGTCGCGGCCTGCACGGCCTCCATGTACACGGCGTCGACGTCGGGCCGCTCCTCGCGGTCGACCTTCACGTTGACGAAGTGCTCGTTCATGTATGCCGCGGTCGCTTCGTCCTCGAACGACTCGTGCGCCATGACATGGCACCAATGACAGCTCGCATAGCCGACGCTCAGCAACACCGGCACGTTCCGGCTGCGCGCCTCCTCGAACGCCTCGGGCGACCATGGCCACCAGTCGACCGGATTGTCCGCGTGCTGAAGGAGATACGGGGAGGTGACCTGCGCGAGTCGATTGGACATACCCCCATCCTTGCGCACCGGGCGGAGCGGCCGCGGCACGCCACGGGCCGGGCCCGTGCCTCTCACCCCGGGCGGTCACGGCCAATCCCCTCGCTCTCTCGCGCTCAGCCACCCCACGCAGGACACTTGTCCCGAACCAGAGCTCTCGGAGGGGGACGGACATGCGGGACAGCCACCGGGCTGAAGCCGAACGGCTGTTGGTACGCGCCGTGGAGGAAGAGGTACGCCGATCGGGCGGCCGGACGGACGCCGGGGCGCTGATGGCGCGCGGGCGGGCCGCCCTCGATTCCCTGGTGGCCGGCGCGGGCGAGGAGTACGCCGCGTACGTCCAGGCACTCGACGCGATGGAGGCCGGGCAGCAGCCCCTGTCGCAGCGGTTCAGCAAGGCGACGATGGGAACCCCCCTGCTGGTCACGGGAGTTGCAGCCGCCGCGGCGTTCGGTGCGGATGTCGCGCTCGGCACGGCGGCCGGGCTGGCGCTCGGCGCGGGCGCCGTCGTCGCCGTCGCGGGCGCCGCGGCCACCGTCGCCAAGGCGACCGCCTCGCACTGGCCCGCCGCCCACCGGCAGGCGGCTGCGCTGGGCCAGCCCGGCGGCCCCGAGCAGCTGCGGCTGCAGTGGCTGGCGGCGTTGGAGGTACGGGGCATACGCCCGTTCCTGGACCAGCAGCGAATGCTGACCGCTTCGTCCCGTACGCCGAAGAAGAAGGCAGCCTCCGTCGTGCCGCAGCTGCGCGGCGGGGACCGCAGTGCGGCAGCGCGCACCCGGTCGCTGCTCAGTCAGTCCTTCGGTCATCTGCCCGCCCCCGACGGGCCGTTCGCGGGCCGCCGGGCCGAGCTGGCGCAGATCGCCCGGTGGGTGCACGCGGCCCGGGCCTCGACGGAGACGAAGCCGACGGTCGTCGTGCTGCACGGCGCGCCCGGCTCGGGCCGCACCACCCTCGCCGTACGGGCGGCGCACGAACTGAAGGACCAGTTCCGGGGCGCCTGCGTGGTCGATCTGCGCTCCGACGTCACCGGCGAGAACCCGCTGCCGACCCGTGACGCACTCCTGCATCTGCTGAACCGCCTGGGCGCGCCGCGTGAGCAGCTGCTGTTCCGAGATGGGGTCTCCCCCGGTCGAGCAGAGTCGAGAGCGTGGGGAAGGTCCTCCGCGGAGCAGCACGTACGGCGGCTCGGCGAGCTGTACCACCAGCATCTGACCGGTACGCCGGTGACGGTCGTCCTCGACGACGCCGGTGACCCGGAGCAGGTCCGCACGCTCATTCCCGAGCGCTCCGACAGCCTGGTCCTCGTCACCGCCCGCGCACCCCTCGATCTGCCCGCCGACATCCCGGCCTGGGTGCACCAGCTGCCGGTGGGACCGCTGGACGCGGCGGGCGCCGAGGAGATGCTGCGCGCGTCGGCCGAGGAGCAGGAGCTGGGACCGTACGACTCCCAGTCGACCGACGCCGTCACCGAGCTGTGCGGAGGCCTGCCGCTGGCGCTGCGCGTCGCGGGCTCCTCGCTCGGGGCGCGTACCCGCAGCGCGCTGGCCACCGATCTCGCCGCGTACGGGCCGGTCGCCCCCGTCGAACGGGCCCTGTGGCTGCGCTACACCGACCAGTCCGAGCAGGCGCGGCGGCTGCTGCGGCGGCTCGCGCTGGCCGGACGCGCCAGTCTGGGCGCGGCGGCGGCCGCGGCGCTGCTGTCCGCCGAGGAGCAGGAGGCGCAGCGGCTGCTGACGGTCCTGTGCCGGGCCGGGCTCCTCGATCATGTGCGGGGCTCGCGCTACCGGCTGCACGATCTGGTGCGGGGCTTCGCCCTGGCCCGACTGCTCGACGAGGAGGAGGAGGCGGACCGTACGGCCGCGCAGGAGCGGCTGATCCACAACTATGCGGAGCTCGCCGGTGCGGTGATCCGGATGGTGGACGGCAAGATGTCGACCCGGGCGGGGCAGTTCGGCTCGCACGGCTTCACCTCGCTGGACGCGGCGCTGCGCTGGCTGGACGACGAGTCGAGCTTCATCACCTCTGCGCTGCGGCACGCGGAGGGCGTCGACCAGGGGGCCGTGCTGGATCTGCTGGGCGCGCTGTGCGACTACTGTCTGCTGCGTGGTGACCTCTACCGGCTGGGCGAGATAAGTGAGTTGACGCAGGCCGTCGACAAGGGGCTGCTCGAACGGTCGGTCCAGTGGCGTACCGGTATCGCGGCCCGGCAGCTCGGCGAGCTGGACAAGGCACGTACCACCCTGTCCTCGGTCGTCGGTCTCTATCGCGAGGCGCAGAACGAGGCGGGCACGGCGCTGGCGCTCTGCTCGCTCGGCATCACCCTGCACCACCAGGGCAACCTGACCGAGGCGTCGGCGCGGCTGCGCGAGGCGATCGACCTGCAGTCCTCCGACGAGCAGGCCGCGGACCGGGCGTGGTCGCTGCACGCGCTGGCCGCCGTCGAGCGTGACCGAGGTCGTATCGCCGAGGCCCTGCCTCTCCTCGACACGGCGCTGACCCTGCATCGGGAGGGCGAGTCGCTGCACGGCGAGGCATGGGCCCGGTTCCAGCTGGGCCAGACCCTGCTGCGGATGGGCGATGTGGCGGGGGCCGACGAGGCGCTGCGTACGGCATTGGATCTGTACGGCCGCACCCGTGACGAGCGCGGCGAGGCCTGGGCGCTGACCCAGCTGGCGCGCGCCCGGCTGCTCGACGGCGACGCGGGCCCGGCGGTCGACGAGCTGCGCCGGGCGCTGTCCCGGCACCGGGACAGCGAGGACGCGCGCGGCGAGGCGTGGACGCTTTACTACCTGGGTCAGGCCCTGGAGGAGACCGGCGACACCGATCAGGCGGTACGGGAGCTGGAGCGGGCGCGCACGATGTTCTCCCGGATGCGGGACGTGTACGGGCTGGCGTGCGCCCGGCACCACTCGGGCCGGGTCACCCGCGACCAGCGGGCGGCCCAGACCGGCAATCTACGCAACTCCGGCTTCGCCCGGCAGCTCCTGGTCGACGCCCGGGCCGACTTCCGGCGCATCGGCGTCGCCCATGGCGAGGCGTGGACGTGTCTGGAGCTGGTCCTGATCGACGCGGGCAACAACCGTGCGCCGCAGGCGCTGGTCCTGTGTGACGAGGCGGCGCAGCTGTTCGAGTCGTACGGCGACACGCGGGGCGCCGACTGGGCCCGCTTCCTGCGCTGCACACTGCTGCCGTACGCGTCGGCGGGCGGCACGGAGGTGGGCACGGTGGTGGCCCAGCAGGAACTCGCCGACCTGCTCCGGGCCGGCCACCCGACCCGCGACAGCAAGCTGGAGGACTGCGCGGAGGCGTTCACGGTGGTCCTGAACCGCGGTGTCGACCTGGAGGACGGCTGGCGGGCCTGGCGCCTGGGCATGACCCCGACCCGCCACGCCCGGGAAATCATGGGCGTACCGGTCGGGGCAAGGTCGTAGGACGGAGCCCCGTGCCTCGTGGCAGGCGCACTCGCATGTGCCGGACGGGCGGAGAATCAAGCCCGTCCGGCAGGTGAGGACAGCGTGCTACCGGGCGCGCCCGGCCCCGGTCCCCGATGCCCCGGCGTCGGCGGACACCGCGTCGGGATCCGGCGCCTCCTCGAAGTTCACCTTGCCCATGTGCCGGTTCATGGACTTCATCAGCAGCCACACGCCCACCGCGAGCGCCGCGAAGACGAGGAAGCCGAGGACGCCGGGTGTCACCTTGTTCTTGTCGAATTCCTCGGCGAGAGGAACGACGTGGGTCAGTGCCTGGGTCGCGTACATATCAGGCATTGTCGCGGATGCCCGCGAAGAGGTCGCTCTCGGGGAGGGAGGTATCGACGAGGGACTTCGCCAGCTCGTATTCCTCGGTCGGCCAGACCTCCCGCTGGACGTCCATCGGGACCCGGAACCAGCCGCCGTCGGGGTCGATCTGCGTGGCGTGCGCGATCAGTGCCTTGTCCCGGATCTCGAAGAACTCGGCGCACGGGACGTGCGTGGTCAGCGTCCGCTCGACGCGCTCGAACTCCTTCCAGCGCTCCAGCCACTCGCCGTACGGCGACTCCAGGCCGCGGGCGAGCAGCGCCTCGTGCAGCGCCACGGTGCGCGGACGGTTGAAGCCCTGGTTGTAGTAGAGCTTCTGCGGCTGCCAGGCCGGGCCGAACTCCGTCTCGGGGAAGGTCTCGGTGTCCGCGGCGCCCTCGAACGCGATCATGGAGATCTTGTGGGTCATGATGTGGTCGGGGTGCGGGTACCCGCCGTTCTCGTCGTACGTGGTGATGACCTGCGGACGGAACGCGCGGATGCTCCGGACGAGACGCCCCGCCGCCTTCTCGTCGTCCTCCAGTGCGAAGCAGCCCTCGGGCAGCGGCGGCAGCGGGTCGCCCTCGGGCAGCCCGGAGTCGACGAAGCCGAGCCACTCCTGTCTGACGCCCAGGATCTCCCGGGCCTCGTCCATCTCCTTCTTGCGCACCTCGTGGATGTGCTCCTCGATGTACGCGTCGCCCTGCAGTTTCGGGTTGAGGATGGAGCCGCGCTCGCCTCCCGTGCAGGTCACGACCAGCACGTCCACCCCCTCGGACACATACTTGGCCATGGTGGCCGCACCCTTGCTCGACTCGTCGTCGGGGTGGGCATGCACGGCCATCAGTCGAAGCTGCTCAGTCAAGACTCGATCCTCAGTGATTGGTCGCCATTGAGTGGTGTCGTCCGGTAGGGACGTCGCTGCGGGGTGGCGGTCGGGCGGCGGGTGAGAGGCTTCTATAGTGACCGAAGCCGGGGGTGGAAAATTCCGCGATCCCCCGGTACGGAAGGAACGATCATGACTGCGGTGCGTGAAGCACTTCCGGAGGGCCGCTACGGGCGCTCCGCGGACGAGCGCGCGGACCGCAAGCTCAAGATCATCGGCTCGGTGCTGGGCGTCACACTGCTCGGCGTGATCGGCTGGATCGGTTACGGCTACGTGGCGGGCCAGGACATCAGCGCCGAGGTGATCAAGTTCAAGATTGTCTCGGGCGACCGGGTCGACGTCCATCTGGAGGTTCGCAAGGACCGGGACGCGAAGGGTTACTGCACGCTCCACTCGCAGCGCGTGGACGGTGACGACGTGGCCCGCAAGGACATCCGGTTCGACGACCGCTCCGACCGGATCGACCGGATCGTCTCGTTGCGTACGACGTCGCGGGCGACCAGCGTGGAACTGCTGGGCTGCACCGCCGACGGCGGGTCGTCGCGCTGACCGGCACGGACCGTCTCCGACCTGCGTCTATCGATCCTGACCTGCGTTGACGCGGTCGTAGCGGTTTACCTTCTCCCCCTTTTCCTGCGGAATTGTTAGGCTCGTGGTTTCGCCCACCCGTGGAGGCACATGCTTCTGGGTAGGGCGATGCTTTGTATTCCCAGTACCGACGCTTTTATTTCCAGTACCGACTAGGAGCACCTGTGACCCAGACCAGCGAAAACGTCACCTGGCTCACGCAGGGGGCGTACAGCCAGCTCAAGGCCGAGCTGGAGTACCTGTCTGGTCCCGCGCGCACGGAGATCGCCGTAAAGATCGCGGCGGCCCGTGAGGAGGGTGACCTCCGGGAGAACGGCGGGTACCACGCGGCCAAGGAGGAGCAGGGCAAGATGGAGTTGCGGGTGCGCCAGCTCACCCAGCTCCTGGAGCATGCGAAGGTCGGCGAGGCCCCCGCCGACGACGGCGTGGTCGAGCCCGGCATGGTCGTCACCATCGCGTTCGACGGCGATCCCGACGACACCATGAAGTTCCTGCTCGCCTCCCGCGAGTACGCGAGCGCGGACATCGAGACGTACTCCCCGCAGTCTCCGCTCGGTTCCGGCGTGAACGGCAAGAAGATGGGTGAGGACGCCGAGTACGAGCTGCCGAACGGCAAGAAGGCCTCGGTGCGGATCCTCGAGGCGAAACCGTACACGGGCTGACCCGCCCCTCGGCTCAGCAGAACACAGCAGTACACGCGGGAGAGCCCCGGCCGTGAGCGGCCGGGGCTCTTCGCTGCCCTCCGTCCCCGTCCTCAGGACCGGATCAGCGTCCTCAGGACCGGATCAGCCCGTCACCTCGTACCCCGCCTGCCGCAGCGCCGCGGTGACCTCCTCGCAGTGGGCCGGCCCCTTGGTCTCCAGGTGCAGCTCGACCTCCACCTCGGTGAGCCCGAGCCGCGGGTCGGTCCGTACATGGCCGATGTCGAGGACGTTGGCGTCGGCGACGGACAGTGCGGCAAGCAGGGCGGCCAGCGCGCCCGGGCGGTCCGTGAGCCGCACCCGCAGGCTCAGGTAGCGGCCCGCCGACGCCATGCCGTGGGTCAGGATGCGCTGCATCAGCAGCGGGTCCACATTGCCGCCCGAAAGCAGCGCGACCACCGGCCCCCGGAACGACCTGGGGTCGCTCAGCAGGGCCGCGACCGGACTCGCCCCGGCCGGTTCCACCACGAGCTTCGCCCGCTCCAGGCAGAGCAGCAGCGCGCTGGACAGCTGGGCCTCGGAGACCGTACGGACCTCGTCGACCAGCTCCTGGACGAGCCCGAACGGCACATCGCCGGGGCGCCCCACCTTGATTCCGTCCGCCATCGTCTGCAGCCCGTCGATCGCCACCGGGTGGCCGGCCGCCAGGGAGGGCGGGTAGCAGGCCGCGCCCGCCGCCTGTACGCCGACGATCCGCACGTCGGGCCGGACGGCCTTCACCGCCACGGCGATGCCCGCAGCGAGACCGCCGCCGCCCATCCCGACGACGATCGTGCGGACCTCGGGGCACTGCTCGAGGATCTCCAGGCCTACGGTGCCCTGGCCGGCGATGATGTCCGGGTGGTCGAAGGGGTGGATGAAGACCGCACCGGTCTCCTGGGCGTACTCCTGGGCGGCGGCGAGCGTCTCGTCGACGACATGGCCGTGCAGCCTGACCTGCGCGCCGTACTCGCGGGTCGCGGCGACCTTCGGCAGTGGCGCCCCGACCGGCATGAAGACCGTTGCCCGTACGCCGAGCAGCGCAGACGCGAGTGCGACACCCTGCGCATGATTTCCGGCGCTCGCGGCGACGACCCCGGCCGCCCGCTCCACCGGGGACAGTCCGGCGATCCGTACGTACGCGCCGCGCAGCTTGAACGAACCGGTCCGCTGAAGGTTCTCGCACTTGAAGTGGACCGGCGCGCCGACCAGCTCCGACAGATGGCGGCTGCCCTCCATCGCGGTCACCCGGGCCACGCCGGAGAGCATCTTCTGCGCGCCCCGGACGTCGTCGAGGATCACTGGGGGAAACGGGTGGGGCGTACGGAAGTTCATGACCGCAAGTCTTGCAGCTGGACGCCGTGCGGGACGCCGCCGCGGCGGCGTCCCGCGCCGTTGTCCACAGGTTTGTGCGGCACTGGTACGCGTTGCCCCAGGGCCGCGTACTCTGTCCCCCACCCATCCGACACCGCACGAAGAGAGCCCCCGGCCATGCCCCCTCAGGACATGACGACAGCTGCGTCTCCTTCCGGGGGCGCTGCCCCCGATTCCCCGGGTCCCGACCCCCTCCTCGATGCTCTGCAGCACCAGGTGGCCGTGTTCGCCCGCCGTGCCGAGCAGACCCGCCTCGGCGGTGTCGGCCAGGTCCGCAATTCCATGGACCGGGCCGCGTATCTGCTGCTCAACCGGTTGGACCGGGAAGGCCCGATGGGCGTCAAGGCGCTGGCCGCGGGAATGGGGATCGACTCCTCGACCGTGACCCGCCAGGTCGCGCCGCTCGTCGACACCGGTCTGGTCAAGCGCACGTCCCACCCGGAGGACGGCCGCGCGGTCGTGCTCCAGCTGTCGCCGCGCGGGCAGGCCCGGCTCGACGAGGTGCGGGCGTCGCGGCGGGAGCTGATGTCGCAGGTGACGCAGGACTGGACGGTGGAGGAGCGGGACACGTTCTGCGCGCTGCTGACGCGGTTCAACGCGGCGCTGGCCGCACGGCAGACGCATCAGCCGACGACCAGCTGAGCCGGGCGGCGCGTCGGGCGGCGCCTCGGGGGTGGCATTCGCTCCGTCCGACCTCTTGACCAGGAGTGGTCGGCGGGGCTGCCATGTGGGTGTGCGAGAGCGGCAGGCGGGTCCTCAGCGGCGCCGCGCCCAGGAGTTCGAGGCCTTCGTGGCGGGCGCGGCCGGCCGCCTGCTGCACACTGCCACGCTGCTCACCGCCGAACCTTCGCAGCCGCCCGGGGGCAACGACCGGGCGCTGCGTCTGCTGACCGCCGCGCTGGCCCGTACGTACGCGGACTGGGACCGGCTGCACGGCGAGGATCCGTACAACCGCACCCGGCAGGAGCTGGCCGCCCGGTTCGCCCGGGAGGCGTGGCGGCACCACCGGCCGCGCGGCGGCCTGCTGGACCCGCTGACCCCTAAGGCGCGGCTGGTCCTCGTGCTCCGGCTGTACGAGGGTGTCGCGGAGGAGCAGACCGCCGCGCTGCTGGGACTTCCGTTGGACCGGGTCCGGGCGATCTGCAACCGGTCGGTGGCCACCATGGGCGACCCCCGGGGGCCCACCCCGCGGCGACGGACCAGGCGGTGGACCGTGGGGCCGCTGGGGGCCGCGCCGTGAAGCGTCCCGGCCGCAGGGAGGACCATGTCCGGCGGATGCTGGACGGGCCGCATCCGCAGGTCCCCGCCGATCTGGCGGAGCGGGCGACGGAGCGCGGCGGCCGTATTCTGCGCCGCCACCGGGTGGCCCGCGCGCTGGCGCTGACGGTGCTGTGCGTGGCGGTGGCCGCGTTCATGGTGTGGGCGGTGGTCGTCCAGCCGTGGCAGGTGCCGCCCGCCGAGACGACGCCACCCCTGGAAAGCTGGTAGGCGGCCCGGACGAGAAGGTCGACGCCTGACCGGACGGATCACCTGGCGATGCGCCGGGCGGGCCGCGAGTCGGCCCGCCCGGCGCATCGGGTCACCACCGTCCCGGGGCGGACACGCTCTAGCCGAGCGCCTGCGTCAGGTCGGCCAGCAGGTCGTCCGCGGACTCGATGCCGACGGACAGCCGGACCAGGTCGGCCGGCACCTCCAGCGCCGATCCCGCCACCGAGGCGTGCGTCATCCGGCCCGGGTGCTCCAGAAGGGACTCGACGCCGCCGAGGGACTCGCCGAGCGTGAACAGCTTCGCCCGGTTGCAGACCTCGACCGCCGCTTCCTCGCCGCCCTCGACGCGGAACGACACCATGCCGCCGAACGCCTTCATCTGCTTGGCGGCGATCTCGTGCCCCGGGTGCTCCGGCAGCCCCGGGTAGAGGACCTGGGTCACCTTGGGGTGCCGGGTCAGCAGCTCGGCGACCTTGGCGGCGTTCTCGCTGTGCCGGTCCATCCGGACCGGCAGCGTCTTGATGCCGCGCAGCACCAGCCAGGAGTCGAACGGTCCGGCGACCGCGCCCATCGCGTTCTGGTGGTACGCCAGTTCCTCGCCGAGCCCCGCGTCCGCGGCGATCAGCGCACCGCCGACGACGTCCGAGTGGCCGCCCATGTACTTGGTCAGGGAGTGCACGACGACGTCCGCGCCGAGCGCGATCGGCTGCTGCAGATAGGGACTGGCGAAGGTGTTGTCGACGACCAGCCGGGCACCCGCGGTGCGGGCCACGTCCGCGACGGCCGCGATGTCGGTGATGCCGAGCAGCGGGTTGGACGGCGTCTCCACCCAGATGACCTTCGTACGGTCGTTGACCGCGGCCCGGACCGCCGCCGGGTCGGAGGTGTCCGCGACGGAGAAGTCGACGCCCCACCGCTTGACCACCTTGGCGAACAGCCGGAAGGTGCCGCCGTAGGCGTCGTTCGGGATGACGACATGGGCACCGGGGTACAGCAGCGTACGCAGCAGGCAGTCCTCCGCCGCGAGCCCGGACGCGAAGGCGAGACCGCGGCGGCCGCCCTCGATGGCCGCGAGGTTCTCCTCCAGTGCGGTACGCGTCGGGTTGGCGCTGCGGCTGTACTCGTAGCCGCCGCGGAGGCCGCCGACGCCGTCCTGCTTGTACGTCGACACCTGATAGATGGGCGGAACAACGGCGCCGGTGAGGGGATCGGCGGTGTTCCCCGCGTGAATCGCAAGGGTCTCGAAGCTGTGCTGGTCGCTCATGGGGCCCGAGCGTAGTTCGTCACAGGGGTGATCCACAGCCACTTCGCCGTCCGGTGACAATGGGCGTATGGAGATTCTCTGGTTCCTGATCGCGCTGTGCATGCTCGCCGCGGTGATCGGCCCCCTCGTGCTGCGCCGCCGGTCCGGTATCCGCCAGGTCGCGCCCGGCTCCCCCGATGCCGCCGACCCGGACACATACGGCTTCGTCCGCCAGGAGGAGCTGGACATCCGGATGCCGGGCCCCGACCAGGATCTCCTCGATGTCCTCGATGTCGTGCAGCGCACCCAGGACTGGCGCGCGGCCTCGCAATTGCTGGCCGGGACGCCGAAGGAGAGCGAGGTGCGGTGGCAGCGGGTGCAGGCGTTCGCCGGCGCCGCGTCGCTGGAGCTGATGCAGGCCCCGGGTGTCGGTGGTGCGTGGCTGCGGTCGTGGCGCGCAGAGTCGCCGAAGGACGCGGGCGGTGCGGCCGTGCACGCCGAGTTCCTGGTCCAGCAGGCGTGGCGGTCGTCCACCGCGGGCACGGACGACTTCCGGATCATCCTGGAGGAGGCCCGTACGGTCTGCGGAGAGGCGGCCCTGCTGGCGCCCGGTGACCCGGTCCCGCACATCGTCGAACTGGCCGTCGCCCGCGGACTCGGCTACTCCCACGAGGAGTTCGACCGACTCTGGGCGAAGATCATCGACCGGGCCCCGGCGCACATGGGCGCGCACATCGCGGCGCTGCACTTCTGGTGCGAGAAGTGGCACGGCTCCCGCGAGGAGGCCGACCGCTTCGCCACCTCGGCGGCCGCCCGCGCCCCGCAGGGCTCGCTGCTGGCCGCGCTGCCGCTGTTCGCGGTGTACGAGCACCTGCCCGAGGTCAATCTCGTACGCGGCTTCTACGAGGGCCTGGTGGTGACGAAGGCGGTCGAGGGCGCACTGTTCGCGGTGCACGCCGCGCGTCCCGACGATCCGATGCTCGCCCATGTCCGGCATCTGCTGGTGCTGTTCCTGGTGCGGATGGAGCGCTGGTCGGAGGCGATGAACCAACTCGTCCACATCGACGGGCATGTGGGCGCGCTGCCGTGGACGCAGAGCTCCGACCCGGCCGCCGAGTACACGGTGTACCGGGCGCTCGCGGTCGCCGGGTACGAGGCGAACGGCGGCAGTCCGGCGACGCTGCCGAGGTAGCCGTGGGGCGGCTCCGTGCCTGTTCAGCCCCTGTGCGGTGATTGTTCCGCCCCTGCTCGTGGGCTGCTCACGGAGCACGTTGCCGCGCCGACCTGCGGTAGGTCATACTCCGTTTCCCCCCACACCGCCATTGCAGCACCGCTGTCACCAGTCCCGTTCCTGTGGGGGGATTTGGCCGATGGGCCCAACTCTGCGCGCCGCCCGCGCCCTTGTCCTGCTGGCCGGCTTCTACCTGCTGAGCCTCGTCCTGCTCGCCGCCCTCGGCGCCCTCGACTGGGCCGCGTTCACGTGACTCCTCCCCCTCGTAAGCGAGGGGGCTTCTCGCTATGCCTGGTTGGCGTCGCGATGGACCAGCCCGGCCCGTAGAACGTTCACGGCTCCCACCGTGTCCGCGTGCGCGGTGTGGCCGCACGAGACGCAGTGGAACTTCTCCTGGGTGGGCCGG